>NZ_JBHTCO010000001.1:0-184418 GCF_042665295.1 Scopulibacillus cellulosilyticus | reverse complement strand
TCCCTCCTAGTAAAATAAATCTGGTTGGCGAACCAAAATTTATTTTATCACTAGAGGGGCTTTTTTTGTTACATCGCTGAAAGCTTTCCGGAACCATACGCCTAGCGTATGGTTTTCTTTTTATAAATAATGGCCAATGTTTTTTTAATAAAAAACCGGCTAAAACAATACAAAAAAACAAACTAGCAGTCGGGCTGTCCGGAACAAATGCCATGAATTTCAGCGGAGTCTCTTTCAGTTGAAACTTATACCAGTAAAAACCATATACGGTTCCTAATATATTAATGATCAATAAAGTTGTGATTACCCATTTTTGCTTAAGCAAGTAGTAAATGATGGTCATTATTTTCTCCTTGATTCAAGAATGTTTCATTATTAGATTTTACTTCATTTTATTATAATAACAAGAGATTTTCATTTTAATCCAATTTTGAATATTTCATTAAGGGGAATGTTAAGAAAATAAGCCGGCTAAAAAAGCCGGCTTATTTTTTACTTGATTTTGCTATGAATTCAGCTAATGTTTTTAAATCCTTTTTCGAACCCTTAAATGCATTTGCCGGCATTTTAGGGGGTATACCTTTAACAGCGACTTGTTCAACCAGAGAGGCAGGTATATTTTTTCCTATGAATGTCGGCCCTACTTGACCTTCAAGATTCTGTCCATGACAGTTCACGCAGGATTGGCTTGAGTATATTTTGTAACCTTTTGAACTTTTGTCAATACTAACCTTTTTTACAATTTTCCCCTGTTGCGCTGCTTGCCTCCAGTCGTGTGAAACGGTGGATTCCCATGTAAGATAAAAAATAGAGATGATAGCTAAGAGCATTAATCCTGTTGCTATCGGCCTTTTAGCCGGGCGCCGTTCAGGTCCCTTATCTAACCATGGAGCCAATAACAAACCGACGAGTGCAAGTCCTGGAATAACGATAGCACCCATGACTTTATATTGACCGGCCGCGTATGGATACTTCAGTAATTGATATAAAAACAGGAAATACCAGTCAGGCAATGGTATATAACCAGACTTTGTCGGATCCGCTTCAGCTTCAAGCGGTGAAGGTTCAACCATTGTTAAAACTAAGAACCCAACGAGAAAAACTGCGCCAACCATCCATTCTTTTAATAAAAAGTTCGGTAAAAAAGCTTCCATTTTTCCAGGATATTCCGAGTAATCCTTCGGGGGAACAAATCCTCCCTTTTCAGGAACCCTTGAATCTCCGACAAATTTCATTCCTTTTCCGCGATGCATGACTCTCCCTCCTTTTCACAGTTCAGTCAATCTTACAGCGGACCGGAAATACCTTGTCTGCGAATCATAATGAAATGCGCTGCTAACAGTCCCAGTAAGACTGCAGGTAAGAAGAATACATGAATAGCAAAGAATCTGGCTAACGTCTGTGCGCCTACAATATCACTGCCTTGCAGGAGTGTCTGTATCCAGCCGCCTATAAATGGGACGGATGCTGCAATTTGCATACCAACTTTTGTTGCAAACAATGCTTTCATATCCCAAGGCAACAGGTACCCGGTAAATCCTAAACCCAGAATGACAAAAAAGAGCAAAACACCTACAACCCAGTTTAATTCACGAGGTTTTTTATACGCACCAGTGAAAAACACGCGCAGCGTATGTAAAAACACCATCACTATCGTAACACTCGCACCCCAGTGGTGCATACCGCGGACAATTTGGCCGTATGCCACTTTATTTTGCAAATAAAATACGGAGTCCCATGCCCTGCTAATATCGGGAACATAATACATAGTCAAAAACATACCTGATAAGATTTGAATGACTATTGTGAAAAATGTTAATCCGCCAAAGCAATAAACAAACGCAGAAAAGTGGTAAGCGGGGTTGACATGTTCCGGCACTTCGTGATCCGCTAAATCGCGCCACATCGGTGTAATATCTAATCGCTCATCAACCCAATCATAGAGTTTTGCTAACATATATTACGCCCCCCCTCTTGGATGATCTTCCCCAAGGTAAATGGTGCCGCCTTTTATTTTCTTATCGTAAACATGCAATGGTGCAGGCGGCGGCGTGCCGGGAATGTTTATCCCGCTTTTCGTATAGCGGCCGCCGTGACACGGACAATGAAATTCGTTCGGATAAGCAGGATCGTTCCAGCTGACCGTACAGCCAAGATGAGTACAAATCGGTGAGAGAGCAAGAATATCTCCATTCTTTCCTTTGTAAATATAGGCAATTTTCTGTTGTTCAAATGTATGCCAGCCATCTACTGTTTTCACTTTAAACGTAAAGCGCTGCGGTTCATTTGTTAACTGATCAACATTTGTTACAGCGACCATTTTACCCGACTTTTGATTTTGTAAGAGCGGGTCAATGGCAAATCGCAGCATTGGCATTAGCATTCCGGCAGCCATAAAGCCGCCAACACCTGTTAGCGTATAATTCAAAAATTGCCTTCTGGTGACATCATGCTCATTATTGCTCATGGATTCCCCCCCTGTTCTGAATGTTTTCGGAAAAGTACCAACTATCGAAAATATTACTAGGACACCCTCATGATAGCGTAATCAATCTGTAATTGTCA
Organism: Scopulibacillus cellulosilyticus; assembly: GCF_042665295.1. Classification (NCBI taxonomy): domain Bacteria; kingdom Bacillati; phylum Bacillota; class Bacilli; order Caryophanales; family Sporolactobacillaceae; genus Scopulibacillus; species Scopulibacillus cellulosilyticus. The sequence goes on along the minus strand of NZ_JBHTCO010000001.1, from coordinate 181,853 downwards.
ATAAATATAGGCAATTGCCGCAAATATATTCAATTTTGAATTTGGGCCTGCCATCTTTGTGTAATTTGTCCCAACAAATCACTGACACCTTCATCAATAAACTTATTGCGATACTTATTTTCCATATGTTCAAGCGGAACAGCCGGCATCCACAGAAGACTGTCTAACAGACTATCGACTTGTTTCCAGTCTGCATCAGAGGTCAAATAAAAAATAAATTTTATCCCATTTCTCCTTAATTCACTATCCCAGTTTTTTAACTTTTGCAAACGTTGTTCAATACTTTCATTCCGTAAATATGTAAATGGCGGTATCTCAACGACTCTGCCTCTTAGCTGATGTTCAACTTCAATTGATAGAGTATTAATATATTGTCCTTCCCTTACTGAAGAGACTAATTGTTCATTCCACGAAAAAGGGATGAGAGGAATAATAACACTATCAATATATTCTTTTTCTTGTAAATACTTTTCTATATCTTTTACTTCCCACTTCATTGTCCTTCTCCTTTCTTTAATTTTAAAAGGTCGCCTTATAATAAGTATTCTTAAGTATCTGAAAAAATTTTAAACAATTTGTGAAATCTGACAGTATAAAGAAAACCCTTGATTATTTATCAAGAGTTTTTAATTCATTGAGTTGTTGCGTTAATTCATGAAAGCGTTCTTTATCACCGTTATCGAGAGCTTGATTAATCTCGCGGTAAATAGCTTCCTTTTTAAATTTAACTTCTACATGACTGATAACCTGATCGGCGATTTCCCCATATTTATCATGAACATCCGGCTGATGATATGGATTATCCTCAAGAACAGCAACATATTCAGGATTGCTGTATGGGGAGGAAAAGTTCATTTGAACATAAATCGGCTCTTCTTGATTTAAACGTATATCATGAAAGGCTTTTTCCGGATCATCAGTTTTGACATGATGTTTTCTATACTCAAAGGATATATTTTTCACTGATTTTTCAGAGATCACCATAGATCTGGGACATCCGCTAATATTATCAACAAATTTAAATAGGCTCATTAAGTGATCATCACTGATAACGTAATTTAACAGCCATACACACTCACGTCTTTTTAATTGATGATGATTTAAAAACCATTTTAAAAATAGACGCTTTTCATTAACAGATATGATTTGTTCCATAATCATCAACCCCTTTCATGTTTATAGTACCTGTAATGCAGGACGGTCAACTGTATATTTTAGATTACTGTTATTTGAAACCTTACAGTTATATATAATAATTCTACTTGCATTAATAAAAGTCCTGCTCAATTCTTTCGACAAAAGCTTGCAAATCTTGATTATCAGGATCATAGTTTACTGCTTTTCTTAAATAAGTTAATGCCTTCTCCCTATCCCCCATTTGCCATAAGAGTTCACCATACTCATTTAAGAATACCGGATCTTCCTGAAAATAGCTGCTGATTTTATGATATAACTCCAGAGCTTGTTCGAATTGTTCAACCTGTACATGAGATTTACCTAAAAACCATAACGTCGTCGGATCATCATTAGGCTCGTTTTCGAGCTGGTGAATGATGCCTTCATAATCCTCTTGTTCATATTTTATTTCAATCAATTGTTTTAATGCCTCTATATTATCAGGATTAATTTTTAGCGATTCATTGTAATAATGCTCGGCTTTTTTCCATTCATGTAGACCTGCAGCTAATTCTCCCGCTTTCATATAGAGACGTTCATTAAATTCATCAACCTTGATCCCTTCTTCAAGCGTGCTAAGCGCCTCGTCTTCGGCGCCTTCTTCCTGATAGGCTTGAGATAAAACTGGATACAGCGTACTATACTGCGGGTCCAGTTCTTTTAATTCTTCGAGTGCTGTGATGGCTGTTCTGAATTTCCCGGTTTGAAAGGCTGTCATTCCGAAACCGAATAAACCATCTAGCGATTTTTCTTTTTCCAGACCTTTTTCATAGTAAATTAAAGCTTCCTCAAACTGCCCGTTTAAACTCAAGGCTTCCCCAAGCTTTAAAGCAACGTTCTCGTGACTTAATGATTCTGCATGTAAAACTTTTTTGTAATAAGGAATCGCCTGGGACGGTTCGCCCAAAGATAAATAAAATTCACCCAAAGCATAGCTTAAGACCGGTTCATTTGGAGAAATTTTATAGGCATCCAGCAATTTCTTTTCCGCAACTTCATCAAGACCTTGAAATTGATAGAGATCAGCCAGGAGCAATTGGGCGCTTAAAAAATTTTCATCTAATTGATGGATTTTAGACAAAAGTCCGATCGCCTTTTCCTCTTTATCTTGATCAATATTTAGTTCAGCTAATTGTATGAGTAAATGGCTGTCGTTAGGATACTTTTTCAAAAGGCCATTATAGATATGTTCAGCACTGTCAATTAACCCCCAGTCCTGATAGAGCTCAGCAATTTGATAGGCTGTTTCATCGTCCGCTGTTTTTAATATTTCTTTTAACAGCTGCAATCCTTTTTCATGTTGTCCTGTTTCAACGAGTGTTACGGCTTGATTGATTTCATTCATAATAACTTATTCCCGCTCCTTAAAAAATAAGTGGATAAATTAAATATTAATCAAGAATCTGCTTGGCTTCAAGAAAAAGGCTGTAAAAAAAGAACTCCATACAATAAATGTATGGAGTTTATCAACTATCGATGGAGTGGAGAGAAACCATTTGACATCATTATAAAGGCTAATTTATAAAAAGGCAATACTATTTTCTAAAAATTTAATTTTATCTAACACTTTCTAATAACTCGTTGAACGTTGGAAAGGAAACGGCAATCGAATCCGTCCGTTCGACATTTATTGGTTCGTTTGCTACTTGTGAAGCAATAGCCAGCATCATGCCTATACGGTGATCGCCAAAACTGTTGACATCGCCGCCTTTTAAAGGTTTTCCCGGTTGGCCGTTGATGATCATGCCATCCTCTGTTTCTTCGATATCTGCGCCGAGCTTCCTTAATTGGCTGACTACCGTAACAATTCTATTTGTTTCTTTAACCTTTAGCTCAGCGGCATCTTTTATAACTGTTTGTCCTTCAGCCTGGGTGGCAATAAGAGCAAGAATAGGGATCTCATCAATCAGCCGGGGAATAACATCGCCGCCGATTTCCGTGCCTTGAAGTGACGAGGATCGGACAACAAGATCACTAACAGGTTCATCATTCACAATTCTTTGATTCTCAAGAGAAATGTCCGCCCCCATTGAATTCAAAATATCAAGAATACCTGTTCGAGTTGGATTTATACCTACATCTTCGATAATTAAATGACTATCCGGCGTTATTAAAGCCGCTGCAATAAAAAACGCTGCAGACGAAATATCTCCTGGCACTTTGATATGAGTCCCGGTTAATTTTTGCGGACCAGTAATCGTATGTACCGTCCCCTCAGTCAATACTGATCCCCCGAATGCACGAATCATTCTTTCTGTATGATCCCTTGACAGTTCAGGCTCCCTGACGACTGTCGTGCCTTCTGTCTGCAAGCCTGCCAGTAAAATAGCCGACTTTACCTGTGCGCTTGAAACAGGTGAATGATATTCCGTTCCATGAAGTTTGCTTCCATTAACGGTAATTGGGGCCAAGCGATTGTTAGAACGGCCGTAAATATCTGCTCCCATTTGTTTCAAAGGCAGCACAACCCTGTCCATTGGGCGCTGGTGAATGGAGGCATCACCGACAAGAACGCTGTAAAATGGTCTTGCCGCAAGAAGTCCGATCATTAAACGCATAGCGGTGCCTGAATTGCCAACGTCCAATACATCGACTGGCTCACTTAAGCCGTCAATCCCATTTCCAATAATAATAAGAGATTCTCCACTCTTTTCAATCCTTACGCCGAGCTGCCTCATACATTTCATCGTGTGAAGGCAGTCATCACCCATAAGGAACCCGTCAACAGTAGTTTCTCCCTCGGCGATAGCCCCCAAGAGCACTGCGCGGTGGGAAATTGATTTATCACCTGGCACTTTTATTTTCCCTTGAATTTTTTTCTTAAAACCATGAAATATTGTGTTTGTCATAACCATCACCTAATCGTCGAGATATGTCTTATACTGATTTTTCTCCAATATTTCTTTTGCTTGATCGCGTTGCTTTGATGTTTGAAAAGTTAACCGTAAAACACCAAAGATATTTTCGCGTATTTCGATAACATTAATATTTATTAAGTTAATACTATGTTCACCAATAATTCTTGTGACATCGGAAATAGCACCCGGTTGATCGGCTACATCAACATAAAGATCATAAATACCCGGAATTGCACCTTTTTCTTTTTGCGGAAATCCGTCGCGAAATGTTTTTGCATCAGCAAAAAATGCCTTGATTTTTTCTTTGTCATTATCAAGCAGCATTTCTTTGATCTTTGCCATTTCATCGCTCCATGATTGAAATAAAGCCAGCATCATATCACGATTATCAGAAATGATGTCCTGCCACATGATAGGATCGGATGATGCAATCCGCGTAATATCTCTAAACCCTCCTGCCGCCAACCTGCGCAGATTCAACCCTTTACCTGAATACTTTTTCAAATGATGCACAAGGCCAGAGGCTATAATATGAGGAAAATGACTAATTAAACCGACAGATTTATCATGCTGAGCGGGATCAACTGTCATAAATTTAGCCCTTGTGCCTTTTAACCAATTTTTTAATTCGTCAACTTGTTCAGGCTGTGCTTTTTCATTAGCAACAATAAAATAAAAAGCATTTTCAAAGAGATCCGGCTTAGAAGCTTGTACACCGCTTTTATGTGAACCTGCCATTGGGTGCCCGCCAATGAACACATACCGATCACTTAAACAGGCTTGAGCCTTTTCCATCACTTTCCTTTTTGTGCTTCCGGTATCTGTAATTAACACATCCCGCTTTAACTCTAAGGATGCCAGCTCTTCAATAACTTCTAAAATACTGTTAACAGGAACAGAAATAATAATTAAATCAGCGTCTTTTGCACCCTTTGACAGTTCGGTTACATATTCATCAATGACGCCAAGAGACCGGGCTTCAATTAGAGATTCAACCCGGCTGTCATAACCAATAATTTGTACATCATGTGCCTTGCGTATCGCTTGGGCGACTGATCCGCCTATTAAACCTAAGCCAATAATAAATACCTTTTTTTTCACCATAATAACGTCCTTTAAATTCTATTCTAGTTTGTCAGCTGGTTTTATTCCTGGATTTACCTTACCGGTAAGGCTTAAGTTCTTTGTGTCTCGCCTTCAAGTTGATTAGACGCATCATAGTTTCCAAAGAGTTTACATGACAGGACACGCTTGATATCTTCTAAAGCAGTCTGTCTTTTGGTGCCGTCATTTAATTGATCAATCCTTTTTTCTACCTCACGCATAATGGCGCTCCCTACAATAAAGCCATCACAGTACGGCTCGAGCATTTCAACTTGCCGATATGAAGATACCCCAAAGCCAACAGCAATTGGTAAATCACATACCGAGTTTACAGTTTGCAGGAACCGATAAACATCCGGATGGAACTCTTCTCTGACACCCGTAACACCAAGAGATGAAACACAATACAAAAAGCCTTCCGATTCTTCCCCGATTTTTGAGAGCCGCTTAACTGATGTTGTCGGTGCAACAAGAGAAATTAAAGGAATACGATGATTTTTCCCCATCTCTCTCAGTGAATGGCTTTCTTCAAAAGGTAAATCAGGAACAAGAACACCGTCTACATCATATATTTTGGCCAATTCGAAGAATCGCTCTTCCCCTAATTGTAACAAAAGATTATAGTAAGTAAATATAATTACCGGAATTTTTAATCCTCTTTCCCGCATGATAGGAACCATCGATATCGCTTTTTCCAAAGTCATTCCGTGTTTTAACGCCCGTATCGAAGCTTTTTGGATAACCGGACCGTCTGCAAGGGGATCAGAATAAGGTATGCCGAGTTCAATAGCATGAGCCCCCATAGACTCCAGCTTTAACGCTAAATCAACAGTGGTTTTAGTATTGGGGTCTCCCGCGGTGATATACGGAATAAACATCATTTTGTTATTTTTAGAAATATAGCGGTTAAAGCGAGACATGGCTGTCACTCTCCTTCAATACATTCATGATTGTTTGAACATCCTTATCGCCGCGGCCTGATAAACAAACTAATAAAGACTCTTCGGGCGTCATTGTTTTTGCCTTTTTAAAAGCTAAAGCAAGAGCATGAGCGCTTTCTAAGGCTGGTAATATACCTTCCTTCTCACACAATACTCGTAAAGCTCCTACGGCTTCTTCATCGGTTATACTTTCATATTGGGCCCTGCCCGTTTCAGATAAATAAGCATGTTCCGGACCAATCCCCGGATAATCCAGCCCGGCTGAAATTGAATAAGGTTCCACAATTTGACCATCTGCATCTTGAAGCAAGTAGGTCAACGCCCCATGAATGACACCTTTTCGGCCTTTTTTTAATGTAGCCGCATGGTCCCCGGTATCTAATCCCTTACCCCCGGCTTCGGCACCAAACAGTTTGACATCATCTTTAAGAAAAGGATAAAACATCCCCATTGCATTGCTGCCGCCGCCAACACATGCACAAACTGCATCCGGGAGTTTCCCGGTCATACTTAACATTTGCTCCCTGGATTCGTCTCCTATAACTCTTTGAAAATCTCTCACCATCATTGGATACGGATGAGGGCCAACAACAGACCCAATTAAGTAAAAGGTATCATCAACATGAGATACCCAATAACGAATCGCTTCATTGGTTGCATCTTTTAATGTCTGACTGCCGCTTTCAACAGCTACCACTTCTGCTCCTAATAGTTCCATTCGAAAAACATTTAAAGACTGACGTTCAATATCCTTTTTACCCATAAAAACTTTACAGGTAAGTCCCAGGTATGCGGCAATCGTCGCGGCGGCTACACCGTGTTGACCGGCACCAGTTTCTGCAACAATTTTCCGCTTGCCCATTCGGTGGGCAAGAAGTCCCTGACCGATAGCATTATTAATTTTATGGGCGCCAGTATGGTTTAAATCTTCCCTTTTCAAATAGATTTGCGCGCCGCCAATTTCTTCGCTCAATCGTCTCATATACGTCACAGGTGTCGGACGTCCTGAGTATTCTTTCAAAGTTTGCTGGTATAGTTTAAGAAAATCATTATCGTTCATAGCGTCTGTTAATGCAGTCTCTAACTCTTCTAAAGCATACATTAAAGTTTCAGGAACGAATTTTCCGCCAAATTCACCGAATCGTCCCAAATGATTAGGTAGTTGCATGTATAAATCCCGCCTTTTTCGCAATTTGTCTTATTTTTTCCGGATCTTTTCTTAACTCGGTTTCTATACCGGATGCTATATCAATACCCTCCGGTTCGTATGTTAATAAACGGTCAATATTATCCGGGCGGATTCCGCCGGCTATGAAACAATGAACACCCTGTCTTTTTGCTTCTTTCGTATATGCCGGGACGTGCTGCCAATCAAAGGATACTCCGCTTCCGCCCCATTTTGCTGTTTTCGTATCAATGATAAAGCCATCAATGACTCCTTCATAAGCTTGCATTTTTTTAACAGTATCTTGGTCCTGATGGATAGCTTTCCAAACTGGTTTATTAATTTGACATTTTAAATCAAGAATGTCATCTACCGTTTCATTGCCGTGACATTGAATGACATCAATCGGCAAGCGCCCGACAGCCCTTTTAATAAACGATACGGGACTATTGACGAACACGCCGACAAGTTTCTGACATGGTTTTAACTGAATGGTCCGAAACCAGGCTTCAGCCTCAGAAATGGACACTTGCCGCTTGCTTTCTTTAGCAAAAACGATACCAATAAACTGCGCTTCACTTTGAACAGCTAATTTCAAGTCGCTTAACGAATGATTTCCGCAAAATTTAAGAAGCGGCCGGTTCATTTAACTCTCTCCCTAAATAGATGCGCTAACCCTTCCTTTGGCGTAGGCGCAGTCATCAATGCTTCGCCGACTAATGCGCCAGTGACTTGATGACTTATTAATAAATCGATATCTTCCGCCGTTTTAACACCTGATTCGCTGACGATGACAAGCTCTTTCGGAATCATCGGCAAAAGCTGTGCTGTCGTTTCCAAGGTTGTTTCAAAGGTTTTGAGATTACGATTATTAATCCCGATTATCTCAGGTTTAAATTCATTTAAAACGCTGGAGAGTTCATTGGCATCGTGAACTTCGACTAATGCTTCAAGGCCCAGATTATAAGCTTCCAAGTAAAACTCATGAAGCTTTTTAGCGCTTAGGGCGCTTGCAATAAGAAGAATAGCATCTGCACCGATTAAGCGGCTTTCTTCTATTTGCCTCTTATCAATAATAAAATCCTTTCTTAGCACAGGAATATCAACTGCCTGCTTCGCTTTAATAAGATTTGTATTTGACCCTTGAAAATAGACTTGATCGGTTAAAACTGAGATAGCGTCTGCACCGGCTTGGGCGTAGTCACGGGCTACCTCATCCGGTTCAAGGTTCTCTTTGAAAAGCCCTTTTGAAGGAGAGGCTTTTTTAATTTCAGCAATGATGCCAAGCGGGCGATTGGAATGAATAAGTGCTTCCTTAAGGGACTTCCTGCTAATATTTTTTGTCTCTTCCGGCATAACTAAAGTCTTGCATTCCGTTTTTTTCGTTTCAAGTATTTGATTAAGCATGAGTTTCCACCTTCTTAAGCGATCTTAGTTTTTGCAATTGATTATAGCCTGCTCCGCTGTATAATGCTTGGCTCGCCTTTTCGACACCTTCTGTAATAGAACTTGTTTTTCCGTAAACATAAAGACCGGCTGCGGTATTAAGCAATACTGTGTCAATAGCCGCTTGCGGTGCACATCCTTTAAAAACTGCTTCAATCAAATCAGCACTATCCTTTGCATTTGCAACCTGAATGGCCGACAAAGGATGGCTTTTTAACCCGACATCCTCCGGAGAAATTGAAAAATGCTCTATTTTTTCTCCTTCAACAAGAATCATCTTCGTTTTTCCAGCTATCGTTACCTCATCTAATCCATCTTCTCCGGTTACCAGAAGCATTCGTTTCGCTCCTAACCTTACAAGCGCTTGAGCAAGCTTTTCCGCTAAATGACAGTCATAAACACCAATGAGCTGCTTTTTGCACGAGGCAGGGTTAACAAGCGGGCCAAGAAGATTAAATGTTGTCCGAAATCCTAATTCCCGTCTTGGCTCTGCGGCATGTTTCATTGAACGATGATAGCTCTGTGCAAATAAAAAGCATAAATCATGATCTTTGAGTGACTGAACGGCCTCTTCCGGGGCAGATTGCACTGGAATGTCTAACAGCTCAAGGACATCGACACTGCCGCTTTTCGATGAAACCGCGCGATTTCCGTGTTTAGCAACTTTGACACCCATAGATGATAATAAAATAGCAGATGCAGTTGAAATATTAAAAGTCGATGCACAGTCCCCTCCTGTTCCGCAAGTATCCATAACATCCTCTTCATGCTCGATTTTTAAAGCATGCGAACGCATTGAACGGATAAATCCAGTTAGTTCGTCTACCGTCTCTCCCCGGAACCTGACCATTGACAGGAAGCTGGCAATTTGAACTGGCGATGCCGTGCCGTTCATAACCATTTCCATTGTTTTCATCGCTTCTTTTTCAGTTAAAGTACCGCCGTTAATGATATATTCCAATGTTTTTTTAAACATATTGACCCTCCTTGGCTGCCGTAAAGAGTACCCGGGCCTTTTCCGCCGTTTGCAGCAATGCCCGTGCCTTATTGAACGTCTCTTCCCATTCCGCTTCAGGTACCGAATCGGCTACAATACCGGCTCCCGCTTGAATATAGGCTTTTTCGCCAATACATGTAAACGTTCGAATGGTAATACACATATCCATATTGCCATCAAACCCTATATAACCAACCGCTCCACCGTAAAAGCCTCTGGATACAGGCTCAAGTTCATTAATAATCTCCATTGCTCTAATCTTAGGCGCTCCAGAAAGCGTCCCGGCAGGGAAAGCTGCCATCAGTGCATCAACAGGCGAGGCATCTTCTTTCAGCGTCCCCTGAACAACAGATACAAGGTGCATCACCTTAGCAAATCTTCCTACTTCCATTAATTTCGTTACCTCTACACTGCCAAACTCTGAAACTTTTCCGATATCGTTTCTTGCTAAATCAACAAGCATTAAGTGTTCAGCACGTTCTTTATCGTCTTGGAGCAATTCTTCAGCTAATCTGCGGTCATTTTCTTTATCATTACCGCGCGGACGCGTACCCGCTATCGGATGAATTTCCGCTACCCGATCCTGTACTTTAACAATTCTTTCAGGAGAACTGCCGACAAGCTCATAGCCGGAGCCTTTAAAATAAAATAGATAAGGTGATGGATTGGTAACCCGTAATGCACGATACAGCTCCCACGATGAGACAGGCAGATCAATCTCCATCCGGTGGGATAAAACCGTTTGAAAAACATCCCCGGCAGTAATGTACTCTTTAATTTCTTCAACCTTTTGACAATACTCTTGCTTACTCATGGTTGATGTAATAGAAAGACCTGAAGCCTTATCATCAACATTATTTTGAGAAAAACGAATGAAAGAATGGCTTAATGATTTATTACGAAGCTGATTGACAATTTGATTTAAAAAGTTCTTTTCATTTTCCAGACATATTTGACGTTCTTTTTCAGACAAAGCTTCTTCAAACGTTAAATAATGAATGGCATTAACCATCTGTTCAAAATGATCAAACGCGATAATTGTCCGGCAAAATACAAACTCATATACTGGCGTTTTGAGATCATTGCTATGATGCTTCGGAATTTTTTCGAAATCAGATACCGCATCATAACCGACACAACCAACAGCACCGCCGGAAAAAGGCAAGTCTAAATCGGTTTTGATAACGTTAAAAAAATCCTTGGACCTATTCATAATATTTTTCAATGAACTTGCTTCAATAAGAACGCTGCCGTTAGTATCTTCTAAGACAAAGCGCTCTCCATGTTTTTTTATATAAGCGAAAGGATTAAGACCTATAAATGAAAATCTGCCCCATGATGATTGACCATCACGGCTTTCAAGCAAATAACAGAATTGGTCTTGGAACAATTCAGCAATTTCAATAGGGGTAAACACATCTGTAAAAAAACTATCCTTAAGCGGAATAGTGACATACCTTTTTCGGGGATTCATGATCTCACTCCTCCTTGTCATCTAAGGGGGAATAAGTGCGATCGAGGTCAAGAGAAGGCAAAAAACCCATGGGTAAAGGAACAGCCCATGGGTATACTTATCCATCATTAATTACCCTCAGCTCAACTCTACTCTATACACTCATTCTCATCTCAACTAAACTCATCTAATAATTATCACTTTAAACTTTATGAAAGTATAAAATAAAAAACTGTAAATTGTCAACAGTCTTTATTCATTTTACTTTATAAAAGCAGATAAAACTTTTTTAACTTCTTCTATGTCAACCGTTTTAGTTTCAACGCTGCCAATTTCTTTCATTAAAACAAACCGCAGGCGACCCTCTTGTGTCTTTTTGTCATAAATCATACGGTGCAAAATGCTTTCAATACTAAGACCGGCGGGTACTTGAGTCGGTAATCCCAGGGCCTCAAGCCATGATGATACTTCAGCTGTCCTCAGCTTATGACCATAATAATGTTCACTTAGATGCATGGCAAACACCATCCCGATTGCCACTGCCTCGCCATGCGCCAACCTGCCGTACCCAAATTCACTTTCAATCGCATGGCCCAGCGTATGCCCAAAATTCAAATGCGTTCTAATCCCTGATTCACGCTCATCTTCGCGGACAATACCCGCTTTCACACGGATGCCTTCCTTGATAAAAGGCTGAATATTTTCCGGTGTCATCGCTGCTTCATCAGGAATCGCTGCTTTTAATTGCTCAAAAAACCGTGTTGAATCAATCAGACTATGTTTGATAAGCTCTGCAAACCCTGAACGCCTTTCCCTTAACGAAAGCGTTTCAAGTGTTTCGGTATCGTAAATCACAGCAGAGGGGTGATAAAAAGCACCAATTAAATTTTTACCCATTTTATGGTTGATTGCGACTTTTCCGCCAACACTGCTGTCATGAGCGAGCAGTGTTGTCGGCATTTGAATAAAGCCAACGCCTCTTAGATAAGTCGCAGCAACAAAACCTGCCAAATCACCGACAACGCCGCCTCCAAGCGCAATGACACACGTACGGCGATCGAGTTGTTTTTCCAGCATATCATCCAAAATCTCCTGATACGTGTTCATGCTTTTGGCATTTTCACCTGATTGGACGGTATATATAGATGTTTTAAAGCCGGATAAAGCCTCGTACACTTCATCACCGTAATAACGGCCAACCTGATCGTCGGTAATGATATAAAAACTTGAATACTTTTCCGGAATCATTTCAGCCAAACGAAACCTTAAGCCTGGACCAATATAAACAGGATAATCAGCTTGTTTTGTTTGAATGATTAATTTATCCATTAAAAATTCATCGCCCATTCTTGATATTTTTCGAAGGCTTCTTTCATTTCTTCCATTCTGTCACCAGGGAACTTTTCCATCATGGCTTGAGCAATCTCCCAGGCAACAACATTTTCGCACACAACACTTGCCGCAGGTACCGCACAATTATCAGAGCGTTCAATACTTGCAGAAAATGGTTCCTTCGTTTCAATATCAACACTTTGCAAAGGTTTGTAGAGCGTCGGAATTGGTTTCATAACCCCTCTGACAACAATCGGCATACCTGTTGTCATTCCGCCTTCAAAACCGCCAAGTCTGTTTGTTTTTCTGGTAAATCCTTTATCTTCCGACCAAATAATTTCGTCGTGAACTTGACTTCCCGGGATATGCGCGGCAGAAAATCCAATGCCGAATTCAACACCTTTAAAAGCGTTGATACTTTGCACTGCCATAGCAATCCGTGCATCAAGCTTACGGTCATAATGAACATGGCTGCCCAGTCCTACTGGTACGCCTGTGACGATAACTTCAACGACTCCCCCGAGAGAATCACCATTATTTTTCGCTTCATCAATGGCTGCTATCATTTTTTGTTCCGCATCTTTATCCATACAACGAACCGGTGAAGCCTCAGTTACTGTCCGGATGTCTTCTATAGATGAAGAATACTCATGTTCATCTTTTACACCGCCAATTTCTACAACACGTCCTGCTATCTCAATACCAAACTGTGACAAAAATTGTTTTGCTACCGCCCCGATGGCAACGCGAATCGTCGTTTCCCTCGCGGAAGAACGTTCCAAAATATTTCTCATATCCCGATGTCCATATTTAATGGCACCGTTTAGATCGGCATGCCCCGGTCTTGGGCGGGTCACTTGCTTTTTAACTTCTTGAGAGCTATCAATCGGCTCCGCTCCCATAATGTCCTGCCAATTCTTCCAGTCTTTATTTTGAACGACCAGCGCTACCGGGGCACCTGTTGTCTGTCCATGTCTGATACCGGATAAAATTTGAACTTGATCAGTCTCAATTTTCATTCTGCGCCCGCGGCCATAGCCCCCTTGTCTCCGCTTAAGTTCGGCATTTATCGCCTCCGCTGTAATTCCCAAATGAGCTGGAAGCCCTTCAATTATCGTTGTTAATTGCGGTCCATGTGACTCTCCTGCTGTTAGAAATCTCATTTTTTATATCCGTTATGAAAAACATATAGAACGTTAATTTTAACAGTTCTATAATGTTACATGTTTTTCAAAAACGGTCTCCCTCCTTGTCCATTTTATATTTTTATTAAAATTCAAACCAAACCTTAAAATTTATTTAAGTTTTTCATAGAAAAAACTTTCAATACTCTTAAGTTGGTAAGTTTCCGGGTTAAAAATCTGCTCTGTACTTCCTACAAATAATATACCGCCCGGCTTCAAAGCGCGGCTAAATTTTTGATAAATCATTTGTTTTGCATTATCAGTAAAATATATAAGAACATTCCTGCATACAATTAAATCAAATTTATGATTGACGGGATCAGCTAATAAATTATGTTTCTGGAATACAATAGGACTTTTATAATCATCTTTAATCAGGTAATCTGAACCTTCTTTGACAAAAAATTGTTCTCGTTCCTGATTTAAAAATGATTTAAGTGCCTGTTTAGAATATTTCCCGTTTGAAGCCAATGTTAAAGCTTGTTTATCAATGTCAGTTGCCCAAATGTTAAATTCAGAACATTTAAAGTGCTTTGATAAAATAATCGATAATGTATAAGGTTCTTCTCCAGTTGAGCATGCAGCACTCCAAACATTCATGCTGGCTGACGTTTCTCGAATTTTTGGAATTAAAAACTTATCAAGAATTTCCCACCTTGAACGGTTACGATAAAATTCTGTGACATTAATCGTCATTCTATCAAGACATTCTTCTAATAGTTCTTTTGATTGTAACATACTTTCATAGTAATTTTTAAACGAAGTTATTCCCCGTTTCATTCTTAGCGAATTTAAACGTCTTTTCATCTGACTTTCTTTATAGAGTGATAAATCAATGCCAGTTAAGTGGTACATCTTAACTTTAAACCATTCAAAATCGGTCTGCACGATGCCGCCCCAACCTTTACCTCAGCATATAATATCAAACAGGGTGTCAAAAAACCAGCCCCGCAGGCTGGTTTTAATTATGATTAAATGACAGGCGTTCACCAGCACCTCGCTTAGTGAACGCCATACATTACTTCATACCCATTTATTAACAATTTTTTCGTAACTTATGAGATCGCTTTCATCAAAAAATAAGGCAATTTCGCGTTCTGCACTCTCAGGCGAGTCTGAACCATGAATAATATTTTGGCTAACCTGAACGGCAAAATCTCCGCGAATACTGCCGGGAGTAGCATCAGCAGGATTAGTAGCCCCCATCATTTGACGAGCTTGTGCAATAACATTTTCCCCTTGCCAAACCATAGCAAAAACAGGTCCGGAAGTAATAAAGCTGACAAGCTCACCAAAAAAAGGCTTATCTTTATGTTCGCCATAGTGCTTTTCTGCGAGCTCTTGAGATACCTTCATAAGTTTTGCTCCAACAAGCTGAAAACCTTTGCTTTCAAAGCGGTGAACGATCTCCCCGATTAAATTGCGTTGAACGCCGTCAGGTTTCACCATTAGAAAAGTCTTTTCCATTGTGATTTCTCTCCATTTCCTATGTACTCTCTGAAAGGATGTTTAAAAAGTCTGGGAAACACTGCCGGCGAATTTCTTCGTTGCGTCGTCACTCCGGTCCTCAAGTAGCAATTATCTACATTCCGGTCCTCGTGACTTCCGCGCCTCGAACTTCTTGGCCCTGTTTGTCCTCCTTTTTAAACCCTTACAAAAAAGGATGTTCGATAACCAGAAGGAGCAGAGGCCCTTCTGATAGACTGTAATCGAACCTGTAACATTAGTATAAAGTTTGTATCAGCCTAAGTCTATCAAAATTTTTCCGCAAATACAAATCAATATTTTCTTGTACCGATATAATCAGCAATTTCCTTAAATGAACGGGTTGCTGAGTTATTTGGAAGATCATTCAGGACCCTGTACGCCTTATTCAGATATTGTGTGCTCACTTCCTGTGAAACTTCAATTGCACCGGATTGTTTAATTAAGTTTATGATATGATCGAAATCCTTCTGGGAAGGGTTGTCTAATTGGAGCGTCAGCATAACAGCTTCTTTAATATCTGAATGACGGAAAGCCATTAGCGTTGGCAATGTAATATTCCCTTGCTTCAGATCGCTTCCGGCAGGCTTTCCTAATTGTTTTTCCGTCCCTACAAAGTCAAGGATATCATCAGTGATTTGATAAGACATACCCATGAAATAGCCGTAATAATAGAGTTTACGGCTAATAGACCTGGAAGCACCCGCTGATACGGCTCCCAATTCACAACTAATAGCCATTAACAATGCAGTTTTCCGTTTAATTCTTAATAAATACTTCCGAAGATTCTGATGGCAATTAAATTGATCCTTAATTTGCTCAATTTCTCCTATGCTCATTTCTTGCATCGCTTTTGCCACAACTTGATTGGCATATGTGTCATGAATATCAGCCATTAAGTCGATGGCTTTGGCAAATATGTAATCACCCGCATACATGGCAACGCGATTGTTCCATTTCGCTTTTACCGTAGGCTTGCCCCGCCGAAGTTCTGCATTGTCGATGACATCATCGTGGACAAGTGAAGCCGTATGAATAAGCTCCAATGTAATAGCGGCTTTCTTTACTGCTGGATCGTCTTTATCCCCATAATGAGAGGCCAGTAATACCAATATCGGCCTTATCCGTTTACCCCCGGCTTTTAATAACTCATACCCTGCCTGGTGAAGCGTTGGATGATCAGATGTGACAGCTTCCTCTATCCCTTTTTCAATTTCATTTAAATCCCGTTTAAGTTCTCTGTAAATTCTTGTCAGTGACATACCCAATTCACCTTTATTTTATTATGTCGTCTTATTTTCTTGCATGGTGGACAGCAGCGATTCCACCCATAAAAGACTTAATTTTCACGCGAGAAAAACCAGCTTCTTGAAACAGTCCTGCAAGCGTCTTTTTATCTGGGAAATTCTTGGTGGACTCATACAGCCAAACATATTCATCATAGCTGTTAGCAAAATATTTGCCTAATAGAGGCATAATATGTTTGAAGTAAAAAAAATAAAGCTGTGTATAAACCGGAATAGCAGGCTGGGAAGTTTCCAAGCAAACAACCATCCCTCCCGGTTTTAAAACACGATACATTTCCTTAAGTACTGTTAAATAATCGGGAACATTACGTAATCCAAAGCCGATGGTAACATAATCAAATTGACCATCTTCATAAGGCATTTTCATAGCATCGCCATGCATTAATTTAACATTGGTTAAGTGATTTTCTTCTACTTTCTTTTCAGCAACCTGAAGCATATTCTCACTAAAATCCAACCCGTTAACTTCGCCGCTGTTTCCCACTGCCTCGGCAAGTGATATTGTCCAGTCCCCTGTACCGCAGCAAACATCTAAGGCCTTCTCACCCGGCTGAACGTTCATTAGCGCCATTGTCTTTTTGCGCCATGCTTTATGACAATTGAAGCTCATAAGCGAGTTCATAAAATCATATTTTTTATATATTGTTTGAAATACATCATGTACTTTTTCACGCTTTGCTTCATTCATAATTTTAACCTTCTTCCGCTAGCCGATGATCAAAAAGGAAGTGATCTTCACTCTCAAATACCAGTTTTAAAGAACAGTTTTTAAAAAACGTATTAAATAACGGCTGTTCTTTTAAAGTTTGTTCCAGATTTAACTTCAATTCCTTAAAATAGTAGTCAATTTTTTGCTTTGTAACTTTTCGGATATCAGGGTTTTTATTAACGATATCAAGATGATGAAAAAATGAAAAGGTATGATTGTGATTACTGTTGGATTTATTTTTTTCAAGGGACAGTCTTTTTAGCAAGAAATAATCGAAGATTATTTTTGTCCAACCGGAAAAACCTAAATACGAAGCAATTTTGGTCACAAGAACGGATTCAATGCGGCCAAGCTGCTGAAATAAAGTTGTCCATTGAACATGGTCATTGCTAAAAAACGCCATCTTATATTCGTTAATTTCTTGAATCGCTTTAGCTATTTGTTTGGTCATTTGCAAGTCAGGAATGTTTGTCAAAATAAAATAGTAAAGCGCGCTGTAATAGTCCCCGCCTAATACCGTCAGCTGCCTTGATTTATTTTGACTTTGGTTCTTTAACGGCTCATTGGTCACATGATCATGGGTATCTAGTGCAATTTGTACAAGCATCATGACAATGACATAGTCATATACTTTTTTGTAAGAGCCATTCTCCTTTAAAAGCAAATAAAAGGCTAGAAGTTTATCTTCATCGATATAAGGACGAACTGAATATTTATCTAAGTATGGGTGCTCCATTGTATATTTTAATTTCTCTTTAATATCTAAAAGCTCTTCATTGATGGTCATTATATGTCCCCCACACTAATCAAGAATAAGTCATACGCTCAAAAAACCTTTAAATATTATATCATAAATTATATCCTGCATTAAACAATAAAAGCAGGGTAACCTGCTTTTATATTATAATACAGAAAGTTTTCCTTATTCAGCATTAATAACCCCGTGTCTCGTTTGTATTGTAGCCTTGCCCCGAACTTTAACCGCAGCAGTCTGTTCAGTAAATTGGGCTATTATGACTTCACCTTTATCGAGTTTTTCAATATGATGAAAACGGGTATTGGCACCTCTGGTCAGGCCCATGACGTTCACACCATTTTCCTCAGCTTTTATAACCATAAAGTCATTAAAAACATTTTCAGCCAATAGAAACCCTCCTTTTCCCGCCAATTAATCTCTAATCAGCATCATAGCTTCTGAACGGGCAGATGCGTCCTTCTGAAAAATGCCTCTGACAGCAGACGTCACTGTTTTGGATCCCGGCTTTTTCACTCCCCGCATTGTCATACACATATGTACGGCCTCAACAACGACAATCACACCATGAGGGTCGAGTGTATTTACAATAGCATCGGCAATAGTTGTTGTAATTCTTTCTTGCAGCTGCGGACGTTTGGCTATAGCTTCAACCGCTCTTGCCAGTTTACTTAATCCCGTTACTTTTCCGCCCTTTGGAATATACCCGACATGGGCTTTTCCATAGAAAGGAACTAAATGATGCTCACACATTGAATAAAAAGGGATATCTTTAACAAGTACCAGTTCTTCATGATCTTCTCCGAAGATTGTCGCAAAGTATTCTTCCGGATCTTGGTTAAGACCTTGGAAGACTTCTTCATACATCCTTGCCACACGTTTCGGTGTATCTAATAAACCCTCGCGGTCAGGGTCTTCTCCAATGGCTTCAATAATCATTTTAACTGCTTTTTCAATTTTTTCATGATCTACGCTCACAGTGTGCCCTCCATTTCAAACGACCTATCTTATCACCAAAATATTAGCACAACCGTCTATCAAAAGTAAAGAAAACCTGACGATTGGCAAGCTTTAAAAGTTAATGGAGAAGAAGCAACGAGCATAACATCTCGAACTGCTCCGAGCTGCGACGAGAAGTGGAGATACCCCCTTGAATAATCTTCGGCGCAGGAGCATACCAGACTATAAAAAGTAAAGAAAACTATAAGGTACTGGCATAGAGCGACGAGAAGTGGAGATGCTTCGTTGAATAAGCGTCGGCGCAGAAGCACCACCGTGACTACCCCGACTATTAAAATGAAAAAAATAAAAAAGAGCCGTATTGGCTCTTTTTTTTTGCCCTATGTATTTATGTTATTTAACAGCATCCTTTAGGGCCTTACCTGGTTTAAAGGCCGGTACTTTGCTTGCAGGGATATCAATCTCCTCACCTGTCTGCGGGTTACGGCCCTTACGTGCAGAGCGTTCGCGAACTTCAAAGTTACCAAAACCTATTAATTGAACCTTACTACCTTCTTTGAGGGCATCAGCAATGTTTTGAAATACGGAATCTACAGCTGCAGTAGCATCTTTTTTTGATAGTTGGGCTGATTCCGCAACAGCATTAATTAAATCAGTCTTATTCAATGCCTTCACCTCCTCTCAAATAATGTCATTTAAAAAACATCTGCTTTTTTTAAATGCATTATCAACGCTTATCTTATACGAAGTCATGCAGGAATTCAACATTTTTTTAAATAATAACCGCTGGAAACCCTTATTAAGTAAATATTCTAGTTTATTATAATCATAACCACTTTTATTGTAAGTCAAACCTATTTTTGTGCATCTTGTCAAAAAAATTATTATTTTTTAAACATATGGCATCTGTCATCTTTCATTACGAGTCTATTTTCCGACGAAATGAAGTATCAGGTGAATTAATGTTATGGGTATAAGTTGCAGCGTCCAACAGGTCTTGATCGTTGACGTTACCCGCAAGATACTCCGCATAAATTTCCCCTATGAATCTGCCTAGTCCGTAATTATTTTTTGTCTGCGAATGCCAGCCGTCCAGTAAGCTCCGTCCTATTGTTACCGCGGCGTTTGTTGAAGAATCATTAATATTGATATCATTAAATTGAATATCTTGCTGAAGACTCTCCTCATCTTTTTGACTGTATCCTTCTTCTTTGTCATATGCGTTATTTATCTGTCCATCTTTATCTTTCAACCCTTTATCATAAAGGTTATATTTGTAATTATTTATAGGCATATCAATATTGTCATTATCAATAACAATTTGGACGGTATCTTTAATCTTCGAGTTACTAACCGTCCCAAACCCAAAGTTATCTTTTTTTGAATTATACCATCCATTTGCTTGAATTTGTCCAATAAAGACTCCCGAGGAAGTATCAATACTATTGATGGATAATTGCTGAAAGTTTACTACGGCTGTTTTTTTTATGTTCATATCTTCCTCCTAATTAAGACTTGATTATAAGCTTTGACCTTGAACGCTGGGATCATTTGTCGCGGTACCAATCGGATTATCTATTCCATCCATATCATTTACATTACCGGCTACAAATTGTGTATTATTTATCCCGATGTAAAAGCCGTTTCCGTAAGCACTTTTACCATAATAATTCCATCCAGGCATACTGGTCTCCCCAACATTAACCGCAGAATTACGGGCTTGTGAATTAACATTTATCGATCCAAAACTAAGATTAATAGCCACTTTTACCTCTCCTTTTTACACCTTAAGCCCATAGAAACCGCTTTAAAGCCTTGAAAAAATGTGATCTTTATAAAGACCAATCGTCTCAATAGCCTTTCTTGTAAAAAGTCTCAATCTTGTCATATACTTTTTTTCAATAAGGCTTCGAGAGGTTTGTCACTTGACGCTTTATTAAAATGGAAAAACCATTGGGATGTGAGTTACAATTACTATATGAGCTCAGGGAATTGTCCTGTGCATGCCGTTTGATTTTAGTTATACAAAAAAGACCCTCACTTTGAGAGTCTGTGTACGGTTGGTTCTATTTACAATATGATGGCAATCAGGCCTCCTGAGCCTTCATTAATGATCCTTTCCAAAGTCTCCTTTAATTTATATCTTGCATTCTCAGGCATTAGCGATAGTTTGGCAGATATACCTTCACGAACAATCGAATTAAGTGACCTTCCAAAGATATCGGAATTCCAAATTGACAGCGGATCATCCTCAAAATCTTGCATTAAATATCTGACAAGTTCCTCGCTTTGTTTTTCTGTACCGATTATCGGTGCAAATTCTGATTCTACATCAACTTTGATCATATGAATTGAAGGCGCCACTGCTTTTAATCGTACGCCGAACCTGGAGCCTTGCCGAATGATTTCAGGTTCATCCAGACTCATATCGGTTATCGCCGGTGCAGCAATGCCGTACCCGGTTTGTTTAACCATCGTTAAGGCGTCAGCCACCTGATCATATTCCCGTTTAGCATAAGCGAATTCCTGCATGAGTTGAAGCAGATGATCCTTTCCGCGTATTTCTACTCCAACAACTTCTTTTAACACTTGGTCATACAAGTCATCAGGAGCATATAAGTCAATTTCCGCAATGCCTTGCCCCATATCAATGCCCGCAAGCTGAGCATCATCAATAAATTCATATTCATTAAAATAGCCGACAACGCGGTCAACATCTCGCAAACGCTTAATGTCTTTTACGGTGCTCTTAACGGCATCCTCGTAGCTTTCTCGGAGCCAATGATTTTCCCTAAGCACCATGACCCAGCTTGGTAAGTTGACATTAACCTCAAGTACTGGAAATTCATATAAAGTCTCTCTTAAAACATTATTAATGTCATGTTCTGTCATATTTTCAACGCTTTGGGCAAGAACAGGTATATCGTATTTTTCCGCCAGCTCTCTTCTGAGCGATTCTGTATCGGGATGATGAGGATGGGCGGAATTAACGATCATAACAAACGGTTTGCCCACTTCTTTTAATTCTTCAACAACCCTTTCTTCAGCTTCTAAATAATCATGACGGGAAATTTCACCAATAGAACCATCTGTCGTTACCACAATACCTAGTGTCGAGTGTTCTTGAATAACTTTTCTTGTGCCGATTTCAGCAGCTTCTTGAAAAGGAATCGGTTCGTCATACCAAGGAGTGTGAACCATACGCGGGCCATTTTCATCCTCAAATCCCTTAGCACCCGCTACCGCATAACCCACACAGTCAACGACACGAATGTTAACTTCAAGTCCTTCATCCACTTTTACAGCAACAGCTGAATTGGGAACGAATTTTGGTTCGGTGGTCATAATTTGTTTTCCGGCACCGCTTTGCGGTAATTCATCTTGCGCGCGGGCACGTTCCGCTTCATTTTCTATATTAGGTAAAACGACGAGTTCCATAAACTTTTTAATAAAAGTCGATTTACCGGTACGGACAGCACCAACAACGCCAAGGTAGATATCCCCCCCTGTTCTTTCAGCGATATCTTTAAAAATATCGACTCTTTCCAAATTAAACACCCTCCCGGTCTCCAGATTCAATCATTGACGTTATTCAATACTATATAACTATGACTTTGTCCATTAAATATACCAACTAAACTATATTTTCTTTTCGTTAACCTTATTAATCCTGTATAAAAAACCTCTCTCATATAAGCTATTTTGAGAGAGGGCATTTGATGACTACTTTACTAAAAAAATCACACGATTATTTTTTACCGTATATGGAACAGATTTAACAGGAACATATAAAGAATGTTCAACCAGCAGTTTACGGAGATCTTCCCCTTCACGGACATGCTGTTTTGATTTTTTGTAAGCTTGTTCGATATCAGGTAAGTAATTTATATAAACATGAGAATGATTATCCATAATAAAGCTTAAAGGTTTGCCGCTGTATGGACTGATCACTTTTGGGGGGGTTTTGTAACCAAGATCCTTAAAATCGATTTTGTATCTCTTTTCAGTAATGACACCGCCAAGGGGAGAATAGCCCTTATTATACCGATAATCTTGTATTTGCTGTTCTATTTCTTGAACTTTATTAACAAGTGTTAAATCAAACACTTTCACTTGCGGATCCGTTTCGGGATGAATCAGCACATATTCAAAATAACCGCCTTTAGAATAGGCGTTAGATGGCGGTTCTGACATGTACTGGGGTACTAAACGTTTAAAATCAATCCGGTATTTTTCGTATATCGGTGTATTTTGAGTGCTATTTAATATTGGAAGAACGCCTGTGTCTTTTCTGTAATTTAAAACGGCGCTTCTGACCTCATCCAACTGAGACTGATAGGCCATATGGCTTTGAGAAGCATTCGTTTCTTGACCCATACATCCCGATAGAATATTAACAATAAATAAACTGCAAATGATACTAAGACACCAGCGCATGAAAAGTCACCCTTTATGTATTTTTCAAATATATATCCGGCCAGTTATGTTATGACTACAAGTAACATTAAGAACCCGCCAATAATAAAGATAAAATATGAAATAAAAGACAAAGTAAATCTAAATATCCCTTTTAATTTAAACCGGCTTAACATGATTAACAGGGCGGCGATAATCATTAAACCCATTGCAATAAATGATATCCACATTTGAATTAAACCCGGGCTCACATTTATCCCTCCTCCTTTACCCTTAATATTATAACATAATACTATTAATTAAAATATTTCTGAATATATAAAAACAGAAGGAAGCGGCAGCTTCCTTCTGAGTGACTAAATCCTTCCGTACATTGACAGCCCTTCCTAGGATTAATTGTGTATTCATTATACCGTATGCCATAAGACAATAGATTGTCTCTGACTATGGCCTAGTTTTTTACTTTTGATCAAACATTTTTGACAAGGAAGAAAAATTCAAAGGAATATTATTATTCACTATCGCCTTTACAATAGCGTCTTCCTTTTGCTTCGGAACAGATACATTTGCTAATTTAGCTACACGGCCGACGAGTTGTCTAACCGTTTTTTCATCTTGAAAATTGGCATTTGCAACAGAATTAGCAAGTGCAAAGATATCTTCTTTTTTTACATTCGTTTTCTTTTCAATTTGATCAAAAAAAGGATTGTTCGGATCCAATGAAAGTCCTCCTTTTCCCTGCTTTCATGACATTATATGCGAGGGGACTTTCATTGTGCGCCATACGCTTTTTTATGGGTTAAAAAGGGCTGTCTTCCTCTTCCATTCTCTGTATTAATATGTCTGATAAATCACCGATTTCATTTGTTTTTCCTCTGCCCATTAATTCATCTACGGCCTTTTTAGCAGGTTTATCATTAAATAATAACTCATATATAGCCTTTGTAATCGGCATTTCAACATCTTGGCTTTCCGAAAGGTAATATGCCGCTTCAGTTGTTCTTACACCTTCAACAACCATACCCATTTGATCTAATGTTTGTTTCAGATCGTGACCTTTGCCAAGAAGATTTCCGGCCCGCCAGTTTCTGCTGTGGACGCTTGTACACGTAACAATTAAATCGCCCATGCCTGCAAGTCCTGTAAAAGTTAACGGATGGGCACCCATTTTTGTACCCAGACGGGTAATTTCAGCAAGCCCCCGGGTAATAAGGGCGGCTTTTGCGTTATCACCGTAGTTTAGGCCATCGGAAATACCGGCGCCCAATGCAATAATATTTTTCAGCGCACCGCCGATTTCAACGCCAATAACATCATGATTGGTATAGACACGGAAATTTTGGTTAATAAACATATCCTGTGCCTTTCTGGCCGCTTCCTTGTTATAAGACGCTACTGTAACAGTTGTTGGCTGGCGGTGACAAACCTCTTCCGCGTGACTTGGTCCGGATAAAACGGCAACAGCTTCACGAAGATTTTCCGGAATTTCTTCCTCGATCATCTCTGATACACGTTTTGATGTCCGGGGTTCAATCCCTTTTGTACCATGAATAAATAACACAGGTTTTTTTAAGAAAGGCTTAACCTGCTTCAGAACATCCCTGATCGCCTTAGTCGGCGTCACGACTACAATCGTATCGACATCCTGTACAGCTTCTTCTATACTTGATGTCCCTTTAATATTTTTAGGCAATGAGATATCAGGTAAGTAGCGGGCATTTGTATGATGCTGGTTAATTTCATCTATTTGATCATGTCTCCTTGCCCAAATCTTAACATTGTATCCATTATCAGCAAGGACGATAGCCAATGCTGTTCCCCAGCTTCCAGCTCCAAGCACTGTTATATCATTCATAAAAATCCTCCCTGGTATGTACTAGATTGTGTTCAAAAAAGAAAGCGAAAATCCTATGAACATCAATTGTCAGGCGCCTTTCTTCCCAAGCTTGTTCTCTTCTCCCCGGATTAAACGTTTGATATTTGCCCGATGCTGCCATAATGCAAGTAATACAATAAGAACGTCAATATAAATATAGCTTAATGGAAAGCTTCCGAGCAACCAAGAAATAATTGGCGTCAAGATAATAAGAACAAGGGAGCCTAATGAAACAAATCTAGTAATTAAAATAATGATAATAGCAATAATAGCGGCAATAAGCGTTGGAAGAAAGGATAATGTCGCAAATACACCGATTGTCGTCGCGACACCTTTCCCCCCTTTAAATCCGTAAAAAATCGGGAAGTTATGTCCAATAATAGCAATTAATCCTGTTGCGGCAACCGCCCAAGGCTCTAGGTGCATGGCTCGTGCCAGCAAAATAACCACAACGCCCTTAAGGACATCCAGTAATAACACACAAATGGCCGGTCCAACTCCTAAAACACGCAATGTATTTGTTGCACCGGCATTACCGCTGCCGTATTTTCGAATATCGACCTTTTTTATTTTCTTGGTCATAAGATAGCTGAAACTGACAGAGCCGATAAGATAGGCAATAATAAACGATAAAATAAACATGATAACCCCCTGTACCTCCTATTGATCATGCTTTTTTCGAGTGAAGATCTTTATTGGTGTACCGACAAAACCAAAAGTATCCCTTATTTTATTTTCTAAATACCGCTCATATGAAAAGTGGAGTAATTCAGGATCATTAACAAACAGAACAAATGTTGGCGGCTTAACACCAATTTGTGTCGCATAATAAATTTTCAATCGTTTGCCTTTATCTGAAGGCGGAGGCGTCATAGCTGTTGCATCCATAATCACGTCATTTAAAAGACTAGTTTGCACCCTCAGGCTGTGATTTTCAGAAACGGTTTGAATCATCGGCAATAAATGATGAAGTCTTTGTTTTGTCGCAGCTGACAAAAACACGATAGGTGCATAATCCAAAAATTGGAAGTTATCGCGAATTTTACGTTTGAAATTTTCCATTGTTTTATTATCTTTTTTTACGATATCCCATTTATTAACGACTATAATAATTGCTCTTCCCGCCTGATGAGCATAGCCGGCTATTTTCTTATCCTGCTCAATAATACCTTCTTCGCCATTAATCACAACGAGAACAACATCAGAACCTTCAATCGCTTTTTGAGCTCTGAGGACACTGTATTTTTCCGTTTTTTCATATACTTTACCGCGCTTTCTGATACCGGCTGTATCGATGATAACATAATCTTGGCCTTCTCTTGTGAAAGGGGTATCAACAGCATCTCTCGTCGTACCGGCTATATCACTGACAATCACACGATCTTTGCCAAGGATAGCATTGACAAGGGAAGATTTCCCGACATTTGGGCGGCCGATAATTGAGAATTTAATTGTTGTTTCATCATAATCGTCATCTTCAGTTTTAGGAAAATGAGCAATGACTTCATCTAATAAATCTCCTAAGCCGCGTCCATGGGCACCGGATATCGCAATAGGTTCGCCCATTCCTAAAGAGTAAAAATCATAAAGATTCATTTCTTGCTTAAAATCGTCAATTTTATTAACACCAAGGACAACCGGTTTTTTTGAGCGGTATAATAGACTGGCGACTTCCTCATCAGCGCTTGTCAGCCCGTCTTTACCATCAACAATAAACAAAATAACATCGGCTTCATCGATAGCAATGTGCGCCTGTTCACGCATCTGAACTAACAGGGGCTCATCACCTAATTCTATTCCGCCTGTATCTATAATATTAAAATGATGATTCAACCATTCGCCGGCACCGTAAATACGATCTCTTGTTACTCCTGGCGTATCTTCAACAATCGCTACCCTGTCACCGACAATCCGGTTAAAAATTGTTGATTTACCTACATTCGGTCTTCCAACGATGGCTACAATTGGTTTTGCCATACTTGCACATCCTTTGTTCTAGAAGTTATAGGTTAGAAAAAAAGTTTTAAAAAATTACCTTATTTATATCATTTTTTTATGTAATAAAAACATGCCAAACGCTAACAGCATTGATTCTTCCCTTAGCTTTATCATCTTACCAAAAAAGTATTAGACACTCAATCTATTTTAAATAAACCGATTACCTTTCAAATTTACGAATAGATGATCTGCTCAGGGCATGATGTAAGAGATAACTCATTCTAAGAGCCGCATACCAACCTGCGGTCATAAAAATTAAAAAGGCTAACTTGTCAAGAAATTGGTAATCACCGATGACAAAGTCTTTTGGGTATAACAACAAACTTTCTACCCATTCCGCCTGACATAAGCCGACAATGATGACTGCAAGGCGTATACCGAAGGGCTTCACAAGCAATTGAACAACAAAAAACATGGCAATAAAAAACAGCCATTGATTGATCATTAAAAGAATAGCCGGTTCATACATCGTGTATATTGTATAAATAATATAGAGCATCATAACAATCAAATGTACAACGAAATAATAACTTAACTTTAAAAAAGAAGATCTCCCAAGCAACCCTAAGCCGACAACGAAGAAAAAGATATAAGTATCATTTATTTTAATCATTTCAATATGTAAAAATGAATTTGAAAGGATGATGGCTATTAAACAAGTAAAACTGGCCCAAAATCTTAAAGGGCGGTATCCCATAATAAAAGTTGTTGCTATCCATAATCCCCACATGACCCAATAAAAAACAATACCTTCCATAAATATCACCTCATGTACATTATGGAAGAATTGCCTGAAAATTAAACCTATATCAAAAGAAGCGTCCTTTTGGACGCTTCTTTTGTCATATTTATTCATTTATTTATATTTCTTGAGTTGATCGCCAATCATATCGCCAAGAGAAAAACCAGTGTTATTATCATCTTGTTCTTTTACATGATTGTTTTGAACTTGCTTTGGCTCTTCTTCCAGCTCACGAATACTTAAAGAAACTCGTTTTTCTTCAAAATTAACATCGAGAACCTTCACTTTAACTGTATCGCCTTCAGTTAATACTTCACCAGGCGTGCCGATATGACGGTGAGATATTTCTGAAATATGAACCAATCCTTCAACACCAGGGAATAATTCTACAAATGCACCGAATGGCACTAACCGCTTAACAGTGCCTTCCATCACATCACCGGAATTAATTTTGCCCTTCGCTTCTTCCCATGGGCCGGGTTGCGTATCCTTAATAGACAATGAAATTCTTTCATTATCGCTGTCAATAGAAAGCACTTTAACTTTGACAGTATCACCCTCGGAAACAACTTCTTGAGGCGTTTCAACACGATGATGGGCAAGCTGGGAAATATGGACAAGACCGTCAACGCCGCCGATATCAACGAATGCGCCGAAATCAGTAATTCTTTGAACTGTTCCTTCTAAGATATCACCAGGTTTTATTTCGTTTAATGTTTTCTGTTTTGCAAGGGCTGCTTCTTCGTCAAGCACCGCACGATGAGATAAAATCACCTTGCGTTTTTCCCGATCAAGTTCTACAATTTTAACATCAAGTTTCTGACCTTTATAGTCGGTAAAATCCTCTACGAAATGCCGCTCAACCAAAGATGCCGGAATAAAACCGCGAACACCTAAATCAACAACAAGTCCGCCTTTAACAACGTCGGCAATTTCAACTGAAAACGTTGTCTTTTCCTTGTACTTTTCTTCAAGATCTTCCCATGCTTTATCCGCATCAACTTCCTTTTTGGAAAGAACAAGCTCATCATCAGATAATTTAGTCACTTTGACTGTGACTTCATCCCCAACAGATAAAATATCGCTTACCTTTTCAACATGTAAGCTGGATAATTCACTGATAGGCAGGATGCCGTCCACCTTATATCCAACATCAACCAAAGCGTGTTTTTCCTCTACTTTGGTAATTTTCCCTTTAACGACATCACCGATTGATAATGCATCAAATGTTGCCATTTCGTTATTCATGTCTTCAACCATTGACAGTGACCTCCTTTAATTGAAACACAAAAACATAAAAAATGCCTTTATTTTAAGTTCTTACAAATAACAGCTTTTGTCAAGTAGTATGATCTATAAAGTAAAACTTCCATACCAGCGCGATTCCAGATGACGGCAACGATCCTGCAGCTTGGAAGAACTTTATGATTCTTGAGGCAGACTTTGTTATTTTCCTTAGTTAATGATTCCGGCAGGCGCCCGGCTAACCGGGAATAAAGTCTTTTGAATAACCTGGTATTTTCTCTTTATTTATATTGGTCAATTAACGCTTGAATATGTGTCATGATGATTTCTGTCGCTTCAGCCGGTTTTGCTTTACGCATCCTTAACTCGGAAAAATCTATTGGCTTACCAAATATAACTTTAGTAGGCTTAAAGAGTTTATACGAACCAATTATTGCACACGGAACAACTTGAGCATCTGTTCTTAAAGAAAAAAAACCCACTCCAGAGAGTCCTTTTTTTAGCTGATTTGTTTTATTTCTTGTTCCCTCAGGAAAAATAATAATTGTTTTCCCTTCTTCAAGCAGTTTCATCGTCATTTTAAGAACTTGACGGTCTGCATGTCCCCTTTTTACCGGGAAAGCATTTAAATTGGAAATTAATTGGCTAAACAAAGGAATTTTAAACAATTCCGCTTTCGCCATAAAACTTAATTCGCGCGGACACACAGACCCAATCAAAGGCGGGTCAAAATTTGATTTGTGATTGCTGCAAAGTATAACCCCGCCTTCGGTTGGCACATTTTCTTTCCCATAGACTTTATATCGAAAAAGAATTTTAAAAAGGCCGGCAACTATAGGCTTGCAGATGGAATAAAGATTCACTCTTCATTCCTCTCTTTCACAATATTTAAGATAAGATTTGAAACATCTTCTATACCCATAGAGGTTGTATCAATCTCAAGCGCATCATCAGCTTTTATTAATGGGGAAACCTCTCTTTCACTGTCCAGTTTATCGCGAAGTGCTATTTCTTCCTTTAATTTCTCAAGCGGCGTTTCGATCCCTTTTGACTGCTGTTCCTTATAACGGCGTAAAGCCCGTTCTTCTACTGAAGCTTTCAGAAAAATTTTCACTTCTGCGTCAGGCAAAACATGCGTACCGATGTCGCGGCCATCCATTACGACCCCGCCTTCAGTTGCTAATTCTCTTTGCCTTTGAACCATTTCTTCCCTAACCTCTCTATGCTGAGAAACTAAAGAGACATGACTCGTAACATTTGAGTACCTAATTTCTTCAGTTACATCTTCGCCATTAACTAAAACTTTTTGTCCAATTTCTGCCGGTACTAATTTAATTGTTGTTTCCTGCAGAAGCTTTCCCAAAGCTTTACCGTCATGCAGATCGGTTCCTTCTTTTAAAGCCTTGTATGTTAAAGCCCGGTACATAGCACCTGTATCTATGTAAATATATGAAAGAACGTCTGCAACTTTTTTTGCTACCGTACTTTTACCTGCTGCTGCAGGACCATCAATTGCTATTCGAATATTTTTCTTCATAGTTCCTCCCCAAATTCCGATCCAAAACCTTTAGAGGTTGTTCAAAAAAACCGAGTACTGTTTTATTTATGTTGACCAATCTTAACATGATTACTATACCATAATGACCGGGGCTGTTCCATTGTTTCAGACGTCTTATTGGACTTTGATTTATATACACCTTCATATTGGATGGCTTTGTTTAGATAGGGCGCTGTATGATGATTCGCCATAAAATATTGACCTGAAAGTAAACAAATAAATTGGATGATAATGACCCGCTTTATCCAAATTTCAATTATATCGGCCAGTGTTTTTGATTGCATACAATACCCCTTTTCATTTACAGAAATGATATTATCTTAGTTTTTACTAACTTTTAATAATATATCCGGCCTTAATTAAGAAAAAAGGCATGAAGAAAACCAAAAGTTTCTCCATACCTATAAACGGATTTTCGTTTTAAATTTTTAATCGCTGAGCAGCTCAACTTTTTCCTGTTGACCGTTATCAGCATTAACAAGCATTCTGTAGGTGTCATTTCTTTTTGTTCCTAAGAACTCGTAGCATAATGTATTTTTCCCAAGCTCATTTTGATAAACAACCAAATGAGTTTCTTGAATTTTTATATTTTTATTTAAAACCTTCCGTGCTTTTGCTTCAGAAATTTTTGGTTTTAAATCAATATTGACTTTATGGTTGGCCAAATAATCTGTCTGATCAAATGCCATGATTTGTCCATTATCCAAGGCTGCCTTTATTCTTACGGATGCAGGATAGACCCTTACATTATCAACACTTTCAGCATAAGTAAATACGCCCATATGGTCATATTGATTACTTTTAACCAATGTCATATTTTTAAAGCCATGCTGTTTTAAAAATTGCTCGGCTTTCTTTGATGCATTATATAGACTTATTCGATCATAATTAACCGGACGATGATTAATAAACCATATGAGATAACCGCCTTTAGTTGTTACCGAGGCGACAAGATTTTGACCTGTCTTTTTATTTTTTACAGTCATATTATAAGAATCATAATGGGCACCTTTGCCGCTTTTTTGAACGGTAATGGTTGATGAATCTTTTAGGTTAAGGAAATCTTTTGCTTTTTTAACAGCCATATTTTTTGAGATAGTTGGACCTTTTAACTGGCTAAAGTTTTTTTCTTGATTTAAGCTCATTTGAGACATTTCCGGGCCCCACTGGTTTTGAAAGCTCCCTACTTTGCCATCTACTGTTTTTAGACCATCAATGATTTGATTATCATTATTTTGTTTATGATTGGCCAGCGCCATTTGAACATCCATCCATCTCAAATGATTTTTCATGATTTTATTTTGTACGTTTCTTAAATCATTTTCGATTTGATTGGATTGTTTATACAGGTTCTCAAGCTGATGATATTCTTTGTCAGATAATGGCTGATCACTTTGATTTTTAATAGCCGCCTGGTAACTGAACTGACCTAAATGACTTAAATATTCATTGGTTTTATTAAAAGGCAGCAAAGTTAAAGGCAGTTCGCCTACTGCACTATGAGCCATTGTAGATAATCGCCAAACTTCCGCAAGCTGCGGCCTCATCGTATCTCTTGAACTCATCGCGAGCGTTGTACCAATCTTATTATCTAACTGATCAACGTAGTAAGAAAGCTCGTGATAAGACTGCTGATAGTGGTTCTCCGAGTTAATTAGGACAGCATTTTTTTCTTGATGCTCCTGATACCCCCAGTAACCTACTCCGGCAACAACGAAAACTAATAATACAACAAGCACTGATCGAATCATGATTCTCACCTCCAATTATTTTGTAAAAATATGTTTACCTATTTTTAAAATTTGCGGCCGCGACCAAATCCACGCGGAAGTGGCTGTATCAGGGTTAAAGTAATACATTGCGTCATGAGTCGGGTCCCATCCGTTTATTGCATCAATCACTGCTTTTTTCGCCTCTGCGTTAGGTGTTAACCAAATTTGCCCGTCAGAAACGGCTGTAAACGCTCCCGGTTGAAAGATAACACCGGAAACTGTATTTGGGAATTTTGGACTTTCTACACGATGTAAAATAACAGCGGCAACAGCAACTTGTCCGACGAAAGGTTCTCCGCGGGCTTCACCATATACTGCGTTAGCCATTAAGTTAATATCACTTTGCGAAAATCCTTTAGGAATATTTTGATTGGCACTTTGATTGTTATTTTGATTGGCGTTTGTGTTCCCTTGATTCTTGTTTTTATTTGCGGCATAACTATTTGATTGATTTCTATAATTGTATTTCGTTACGGCAACCAACTTTTGTCTTGTCTTTAAACCAGCCATGCCATCAACCTTTAACCCAAACTTTTCTTGAAAGTTTCTTAATGCCCAATAAGTACTCCAACCAAAAACACCGTCTATTTTACCATGGTAAAAGCCAATGTATTGCAGTCTTGATTGCAACTCAATGACATCATTTCCCACCGATCCCTGATGAATAACCTGGGAAGTAAAAGCTTCGGTTTGTCTAGGGCTATCAACACATAAACCGCCCATCATGATTAGGAAGGTTAAAATACCCGCCAAATAGAGTTGACGCTTCAATAGCATTTATTAGTCCTCCTCGGTATCTGCATTGTCATTTTATAAGCGTAGTTTTTCTTAAAGAAGAAAAATTATGCAGGCATAAAAAGAGACAGTCAATCTTTGACTGCCTCTTTTTTCAAATGTTTTTTTGTTCAAGCCATAGTTGGTGCTGATTGTGAGCTAACTTGATTTTTCTAAGGGCACTCCACCATAGATAAATCATAAAAGGAATAATAATATAAAGCCACGCTTTATCTATATGAAGAATCAAATCGTACAGGCCGTGGATCAGCGCAGCAATCAATAACCCGATAAACAAATATCGTTTTTTCTTTACTGAAAACTTGGCTTTTCCAATATAATAACCCATGATAACAGCAAATAAAGCATGGCTGGAGACCGGAAGGATCGCGCGAAACAGAGCATAATGAATACCATAGACGGTCAAATACAAAATATTTTCGACAGTGGCAAAACCAAGTGAAACGGATACCGTGTAAATAATCCCGTCATAGCGTTCATTAAATGCTGTATGACGATAAGCTGTATAAATAATAATTAACCATTTAAAAAATTCTTCAAGCAAGCCATTCAGCAAAAAACTATTTGTCAATAATCCTTGCAGGATATGCTCAGTTTCAAAAGCATATTGAATAGCCATGACAGGAAAGACAATCAATGCGCCAAAAATAAATGTTTTTAAAATCATCCCGATAGGTTCAGTTTCATATTTGTCTTTTAAATAAAAATAAGACAGCAATGCTATCCCAGGCGCAATCCCGGTCGTGATAATAGTCAGCATGCCCTATCCTCATTTCACTATTTTTTTCTATCGTAACATGTTATTTTATAAAGTGAAACTTCCATTTGCAGAGTTTTTCTATTTATGGTTTGCAAAGCCTTTACTAAATACTGGAGTTGACATCTATGAGAAAACGAATTTTAATCATTCACACAGGCGGTACAATAGCAATGGCAGAGGATCTTGAAACAGGCGCTGTTAAGCCAAGCAAAGATCACCCTTTGAAAAACATGATGGATACGCTTAACCAATGGGCGGATATTACTGAATTTGAATTTCTTAACGTACCTTCGCCCCACATAAAGCCAAAAAATATGTATGACTTATCTAATTTCATTAAGCAAAAATTTACTGACGACCATTTTGATGGCGCTGTGGTCACACATGGTACGGATACACTTGAAGAAACCGCTTATTTTCTTGACCTTGTATTAAACCTTGAAGAACCTGTGGTTGTGACAGGTTCTATGCGTTCCAGTAATGAACCGGGCTATGACGGTCCGCCAAACCTTATTGAATCCGTGCAAACTGCCGCCAGCGACAAGGCACGCGGTCAAGGTGTCCTTGTCGTATTAAATGACGAAATTCATACAGCTAAAAACGTCACAAAGACACATACGAGCAACGTCGCAACTTTTCAAAGCCCTCAATTCGGTCCCATTGGCATTGTCACGAAAAGCGGCGTCTTCTTCCATCATCATCCTATTCAACGGGATTATTATGATATTAACAAACTAAGTAAAAGGACAACTTTATTAAAAGCTTATGCAGGCATGGAACCGGATCTTATTCAATCTGTTGGAGAGAAAGGTTACGACGGCCTTGTTATTGAAGCCTTGGGGCAGGGCAACCTTCCTCCA
This sequence comes from Scopulibacillus cellulosilyticus, assembly GCF_042665295.1. Lineage (NCBI taxonomy): Bacteria > Bacillati > Bacillota > Bacilli > Caryophanales > Sporolactobacillaceae > Scopulibacillus > Scopulibacillus cellulosilyticus. The sequence goes on along the minus strand of NZ_JBHTCO010000001.1, from coordinate 146,960 downwards.
GCTATTGTTCCTGAGTTAGAAAAATTAATCAATCAGGGGTTGCCCATTGTGATTGTCTCAAGATGCTTTAACGGCATTGTTCAAGACGTATACGGATATGAAGGCGGAGGTAAACAGCTTAAATCAATCGGTGTGATTTTCTCAAATGGCCTTAACGGACAAAAAGCACGGCTTAAACTGATGATTGCACTGGAAATAACGAATGATCCTAAAGAGCTTCAAGATATATTTCTAAGATAAAGAAAAAACAAGGTGAACTTACCTTGTTTTTTCTTTGTCTTTTTCAACAATAGCTTTTGCTATCGCTTCTCCGTGCCAACGGCCGTTTTCGATAAATATTTCGTTAGCATTATTCCCGGCGGCGATGACACCCGCTATAAAGACACCGCTGACGTTGGTCTCCATCGTATCCGGGTCATAAATAGGTTTCCCAGACTCTTCTTCAATTTGAATACCTATGCTTTTTAAAAAGTCTTGATCAGGATGATAACCAGTATGGGCAAAGACATAATCATTAGCAATCTCATGAGTTTGTCCGTCTTGGGTTGTATAAATAACTGTATCCTCTTTAATTTCCTTAATATGCCCTTCAAAAACCATTTTTATCTTATTATGCTTAACCAATGATTGGAATTCCGGCAAAATCCACGGTTTAACACTTGGAGAATAGTCCTTGCCCCGATATATAACCGTGATTCTTGCGCCTGCTTTTTCAAGTTCCATTGTCGTATCAACTGCGGAATTTTTCCCGCCCACAACAACAACATCACAGTCAAAGAAAGGATGAGCTTCCTTAAAATAGTGAAAAACTTTCGGAAGATCTTCTCCGGGGACACCCATATAATTTGGGTGGTCATAGTAGCCTGTAGCAATAACAACAAATCGGGCATTATAATGAGCTTCTTCTTGATATTTATCACGAAAGGTTGTTATCTCAAATAAACCGCTGTCTTTCTTCTGAACGTTTGTAACCGTTTCAAAGGCATTAATCCTTAATTTTTTTCTGCGGACAACTTCTCTATAATAAGCAAGCGCTTGGTTTCGTTTTGGTTTTCTCCCTTCAATAACGAAAGGCATTTGACCAATTTCCAGCTTTTCGCTGGAACTAAAAAACTGCTGGTGAGTTGGATAATTATAAATAGCTTGAACGATATTGCCTTTTTCTATAATTAATGGCTGATAACCTTTTTCTTGTAAGTAAATAGCTGCAGATAACCCGCAAGGTCCCGCACCGATAACAATTACATCTTCTCTTGTCATAGTCTCAACCCCCGTATATAAAAAAACTTCCCCTTTGATAATAGGGGAAGTTTCCTGCTATTGCAAATGATATTAATTAAAGAAGCTGTCCGAAAACAAAATTATATCCAACCGCGGAATCTTGATGCTTCAGCCATTTTTCTAACGCCAACCATATAAGCGGCGAGTCTCATGTTCACTTTACGGCTTTCTGCAGTCGTATAAACATTATTAAACGCTTTAACCAGTACTTCTTCCAAACGTTGGGCAACTTCTTCTTCAGTCCAATAATAACCTTGATTGTTTTGTACCCATTCAAAGTAAGAAACAGTAACACCGCCAGCACTTGCAAGAACATCCGGTACAAGCAAGATGCCGCGCTCAGTTAAAATTTTCGTTGCTTCCAGAGTCGTTGGGCCGTTAGCTGCTTCAACAACAATATCAGCTTTGATTTTGTCTGCGTTTTCATGAGTGATCTGATTTTCAATTGCTGCCGGTACAAGAATATCACAATCAGATTCAAGCAATTCTTTATTTGTAATTGTATTTTTAAATAGCTTTGTAACCGTGCCAAAGCTGTCACGACGATCTAGTAAATAATCGATATCTAAACCTTCAGGATCGTATAAAGCACCATAAGCATCGGAAATCCCCACAACTTTAGCACCGGCGTCATGCATAAATTTAGAAAGATAGCTGCCTGCATTACCAAAACCTTGAACAATGACACGAGCGCCTTTAAGGTCAATACCGCGTTTCTTTGCAGCTTCGCGGATAACAATCGTTACCCCTGTAGCTGTTGCTGCGTCACGGCCATGAGAACCGCCCAATACAACCGGCTTGCCTGTAATAAATCCAGGAGAGTCAAATTCTCTTATTCTGCTGTACTCATCCATCATCCAGGCCATAATTTGTGAATTTGTAAAAACGTCCGGTGCCGGAATATCTTTAGTCGGCCCTACAATTTGACTTATAGCTCTTACATATCCGCGGCTAAGTGCTTCAATTTCATTAAAAGACATTTCACGCGGATCACAAATAATGCCGCCTTTACCGCCGCCATACGGTAAATCCACGATACCAGCCTTAAGACTCATCCATATTGACAACGCTTTCACTTCTTTTTCAGTGACATCAGGATGAAAGCGCACGCCACCTTTTGTAGGACCTACAGCATCATTATGTTGCGCTCGGTAGCCGGTAAAAATTTTAGTTGAACCATCATCCATTCTAACCGGAATTCTTACGGTAAATAAACGTAATGGTTCTTTAAGTAATTCATAAACCTCAGTCGGATAACCGAGTTTGTCTAATGCTTCATGAATCACCGATTGAGTTGATGCGAGTACATCATTATCTTCAACTTTTGGGTTTTCCGAGCCGTTATTGGCTACCATTTCCAATTACCTCCTGTGACCTTCCATCAACATCTGTCTCTATGCAGATGACCATTAAATGGGATTTATTTATTAATCCAAAAAAACTATGGATTCTTTTTACACATTAACTATAGTGAATTCACTTCAATATTTCAATACATGTACGACAAAAAACAATAATTTTTTATGCGGACAAAAACTATGTTAAAATTGTTTTGAAAACCCTTTACTACTTGAGGAAAAGTCTAAACTTTTCAACAAATATTAAAGGGATTTTTTGTTTAAATATAAGTTCAAAAAAAGGATTTTAAACAACTTCTTAAATCAGTTAGATTGAACCGTAAGATTAACCAGTTGCTCAATCATGTCGTCATAGGAAATACCGACAGCATTTGCTGCATCCGGGAATAAACTTGTCGGCGTCATTCCGGGCAATGTATTAACCTCTAATATAACAGGCTCACTGCCATCATTCGGTAAAATAAAATCAACGCGTGAATATGTTTCACACCCTAATTGTCTATGAGCAAGAACAGACCATTTCTGGAGCTTCTTCGTCACATCATCCTGAATTCTTGCCGGAACATAATGTGTACTCATTCCTGGAGCATATTTTGCCTCGTAGTCATAAAATTTATTCTTAGGAACTATTTCTACAACCGGAAGTGCTTTGATTTCTTCTCCTTTTCCCAATACAGAGACAGTCAGTTCTTTTCCATCAATAAAAGTTTCAATAAGTGCCGTTTCATCATACTTTAATGCTGTTTGAATCCCTTTTTGAAATTGCTCATCGTTTTCGGCAATAGTTAACCCGATAGTAGAACCTTCGCTATTTGGTTTAATGACAACCGGATAGCCGAATGGGGAAGATTGATAACTTTGTCCTTTTCGAACTGAACACCCTTCAGCAGTACGTATACCGGCATTTTTAAATAAAACCTTGGCTCGTGCTTTGTCCATGGCAATAGATGAAGCCATAACACCGGAACCGACATAAGGGATTTTCAAAATATCAAGAAGACCTTGTATGCGCCCGTCTTCACCATATTTACCGTGCAGACCAATAAAAACCAAATCGACGTTCAATTTAATGATTTCATTCAAATTCTCAGGATCAAAATCGACGCCTACGACTTCATGGCCCTTTCTTTCAAGTGCTTCCATTACGCCTTTTCCGGTTGATAAAGACACCTCCCGTTCCGAAGATGTCCCGCCATATATTACTGCAATTTTCATTTTGTTTCCTCCTTGATGAAGTCAATGCCAAATCTATGAATCTCATATTGTTTTACCCCGAAGGGAAAGAACCCCTGCTAATAGAAGTTTCACTTTATTATATTAGCATTTGTCTTTCTTGAAAATAAAAATGGTCATTTTCTTGAAAAAAGATTTTGCACATTCATTAATGAAAAGCATAATATGTATATCTTGCTCATAAGCATAAAGAAAACCCGCTTAATTCGCGGGCTTTATGGATTGGATATTTATCAGTTAAGCTTAAGAACCCCCACACTTTTGTTAATGTGAGGTTTCCTTTTCAACAAAATAATGATAAAGTTGCTGCACGGCATGATGATTCATAATTACTTTTCCATATTCAATTAAACGATGGCTTGTCATCGTTGATGGATTCCCATATTCCGCTAATACTGCGACAAGGAGATCAAAATCATTAATGAGTTCATCTGTCTCCTCATCAAAGTGAAGATAGTATTTATTATCAAAATAATACAGTTTTCCAACTGATATACCTAAATCATGCAGCTTATGAGCTAAAGCGATGACATCTTCAAAGTCATCAATTTTGTATAAGATATCATCACATTCATCAAGGGTGACTTGCATCTCAATGTAATCATCGTCATCATCAAATAAATCATCATTATTAAAGGATTTGGATACTATGACAACCATGCCTTGAGCAGGTAAGGAAAACACTTCAACTTCAATGGGCCCCTCTGCTTGAAATCCAAGCTCATCATCTGCTTCCATAATCATATCTCTAAACAGCTGATGCACTTTAGGTAAATCATGCCACATATCTTCTTTTGATATGCCGCGTTCCTTTAAATCATCAAAGGTTAAAAAAATTTTGATCTTATCGCTATTTAGTCGCTCCAACCGCATTATTCGCCCTCCTTACCATACGCAAACTCTTTTTATACTATATGCCGGGTGCCTTTCCGTTGTTCATAATAAAGAAGCTTTAATGTAGTATACACTGGAAGATGATAATAGGACAAGTAAAAACAATTATTTAAAAGAGATTATATTATATTTCTGAATTTGATGATCGTAATGTTAACAAAAGCGTATCCGGAGGCGCACCTAATCTTAAAGGGTGCCAAGTCGTACCATAGCCATTACTGATAATAAGGGTGCCAAAAGATTTCTTCTTAATTCCCCCTTTTTCCCTCAACCCCCAGCCAAACAGCCGAATCTGCCCGCCGTGTGTATGTCCGCTTATCACTAAAGGAATATTGTGATGTTCATGCAATTTATACTTAATATCAGGGTTGTGGCTTAATAAAACTGTCGCCCCTTCCTTTCTTCCTTCTAAGGCTGCTTCAAGTCTATCCAAATTGTTAGTGACGTCATTTATACCAACAATGTTTAAATAATCATTATCTCTAGTGACGACATCGACTTGATTATCTAATATTTTAACCTGATATTTTGTAAATATTTGTTTGAGTTTATCTTTATCAACATATAAATCATGGTTGCCCCATATAAATATGACAGGGCCAACCCCTGATAAGCGTTTGACATTCTCGTCGACCCTTGAAAAAGGGACCCCCGTCTCCGTTAAATCACCGCCTATCACAACAACATCGGGTTTACCGCCTAATTTGTTTATTAGCTTCTCGGAAACCTTCCGGCGATGAATATCAGAAATAAAGAAGATCTGAAAGCCATCAAATACTTTTGAAAGCCCACTTACCGCTATATCCTTTTTTATAACGATATGCCGTTTTGCCTGAAAAAGCATATTTAAAAAAGTTATTGCTAAAGCAATGATAATTATCAATAAAAGCCACCAAAAGCCCAACAATAAACCAGCCCCTTCATCAATAACCCCCTCCCATACCGTATTGTATGAAAGGACATTTAACCGTGACTTACCTGATCGATTCTTTTTATATGTATTAAACATTCGACAAGCTGTTTAAACATATAACAGCAATGACAAATAATTTTTTGGAAAAGGAGGTATGGTTATGTCCACTAACAGAAAATCTTACCACCCTTTTGTCAGTCCGCATGATCCTTGTCCGCCGCAAACCGTTAAAACTTATGAGACACCGCCTAATTTATATTTAGGATTTCAACCGCCGGGGTTGGAACAATTTCAGCCTTTAGAAGCTTTAAAAAAAGGAACGCTATGGCCGGCACTTTACTCACCTTACTCCAGTCCGTTTGAACACCATAAAAAGGGGTGATTTATGATGACAGAAGATAGAGCCCTGCCTAATGATTATTATGAGCGTATTGAGGAATTGCAAGCGATAGATTTTGTACTTGTTGAACTGACGCTGTATCTTGATACTCATCCAGATGATCTTGAAGCACTTAAACAATATAATACTTGCGCAAAAAAACGTCATGAATTAAAGGAAAGGATTGAACAAGAGTACGGACCCTTGCAGGAGTTTGGCAACAGTTATTCATCATATCCTTGGAAATGGGCGACAACGCCATGGCCGTGGCAAATTTAATCTTCTGAAAGGTTGTGATGCCTTTTGTGGCTATACGAGAAAAAGCTTCAATACCCTGTCAAAGTAAGGTCCTGCAACCCCAAGCTTGCAAAATTTCTTATTGAACAATACGGCGGCGCGGATGGAGAACTGGCGGCAGCTCTACGTTATTTAAACCAGCGCTATACAATACCTGATCGTGTGATTGGATTATTAACAGACATAGGCACTGAAGAATTTGCCCATCTGGAAATGATCGCGACTATGGTATATAAACTGACAAAGGATGCAACGCCTGAACAGCTCAAAGAAGCAGGGCTTGGCGAGCATTACGCAAACCATGATAAAGCTTTGTTTTACGAAAATGCAGCAGGAAATCCCTTCACAACAACTTATATTCAAGCAAAAGGCGACCCGATCGCCGACCTTTATGAAGATATTGCTGCCGAGGAAAAAGCCCGGGCAACTTATCAGTGGATTATTAACATGTCTGATGATCCATTTATTAATGACTCTTTAAAATTCTTACGGGAAAGAGAGGTCGTTCACTCACAACGCTTTAGAGAAGCAGTAGAGATTATAAAAGAAGAGAACGGTAAAAAAAAGTATTTTTAGATGCCTTGGTTTCAGGCATCTTTTTTGTTCAGTTCAATCCTCTTATCACTCTATTTATGATATAAATTAATATCTTTCTCCTTATCGAGAAATTCTAAAACCTCGCTTTTGCCTTTCCAATCTATCTGTTCATACCATAATTCATAGTTCCTGTCTATGACCTCTTTTCTCAATTCATCATAATCTTCATCAGCATCATCATAATTTTTTCTGGCTGAATTCCAAGCGATTGTCATTATAAAGGCTGCTCCCCCCAGGAACCATAAAAACGGATCTCCCAAAACATATGTAAACTCATAAAAGTTCTGTGTTGTTTCAAGCTTATAAAAAAACAAATAATAAATAAGCGCACCGTAAACAATCATTGATGCCAGTCCAAATATCGAAAGCCTTTTTTTGTATTTCGCCTCTTTTTCCTTTCGTTCAATAAGCTTCACTAATATATGATAAGTGATATCGGGGATTTGCCCGTTATCCCTAAGTTCTTTTAGTTTATTCATATATTTGACCCTCCTATTTTAATCGTATGTCGATACTTTAAAAATAGGACAGGTATTTAGCTTAAAATGATTTAAAAGATGATCAATGACAAAATAACAATACATACCATGATTATAAACATCCATGAAATGACATTTGTTATAACCAAAGGATTAGACTTTCTATTCTTTCTGGATATCTCTTCTTGAGATTCCTCAGATTGTGACTTTTGGTGCCGTCTCCTTCTATATATCTGTTTTTCTTCAGGTTTTCCTATTGACCCACTTCTGTGATTTCGCGAACGCCTTGACGGCAATGACTCTTCGGTATAATCCCATTCCTTTAATTCTTCTTGATTCATGATCATGTCCCCCGTCGTTTACTTGACTGCCATTTCAAAATAACCCCTAATATCACATCAATGGTATAATGCGCTGTGATTGGTACTAGAAGCTTTCCTGTTAATTCATACAGCCAACCTAAATAAAACCCAAGAATAATCGTTAATATAAGGAGTAAGGGTTTTTTAATATAACGCCCGTGAACGAATGCAAAGATCAAGCTGGCGATAATCATGCCAAATTTGTACTGGATAAGTCCTCTGAATAATATCTCTTCAAATACTGCAACAACTGCCATGGCAAAGAAAACATGAGGATAAGACAGCGCCTGAAAAACCCTTTCATTAATGCCGTCATCCTCGAACCATCCTTTGGGAGCAGCTTTATCTATGATATATTCTATTAAAACAACGATAATTCCTGTCCCGAAACCATAAAGTATGATTTCTGTCAGGTTAATTTGCCAAAGTGATTCAAACCAAATACCCGGATTTCTTATAAAAATAAGGATAAATACTATACCGGCAAGGATAATAAGTCCTTGTGAAAAGTAGAGTGATTTTATCACTTCTTTATCAGACAATTGATCAAGGTATGTCTTATCTGTCATGTTACGCCTGCTTCCTGTCCTAAAAGATGCCCCAGCGTTTCCTTCCAAGTATCTAATGATGCTTGTTCCTGTGTATATCCAGCAGCTGTTTTTTTATATTCTTTAATGGCTACCCCGCAATAACTGCAGCATTTGGACACTATGTTTGTCTTTTTTTCACCGAAAGCTGCTAATAAAGCCTCTCTTTTGCACCCTTTGGTTACAAGCCAACATTGCATCTCATATAGTTCTTGGAATTTCTGCTGCTTTCTTGATGTAATGATCTTTTCCAAATAAATACCAATTTCTTCAATTGTATATTCTTTAACGTTAATTAAACTGAATTGATATTGTAAAAAACGCGCAGCTGTTTCGCTGCATCCTTCTTCTATAAACACTTGGATAGCTTCATTGGAATCCGGAGGCAGCTGATTTGACTTAACCTTCTGTAATATCCGGGAAAGTGCTTTTTGATTAGGGTACTCGCTCTCAATAAGCGTTCTTGGAAGAATCTCATCTTCCTCACAATAAAAGGTAATAGCCGCACTGGGCAAGCCGTCCCGTCCCGCTCTTCCTATTTCTTGTATATATGAATTGATATGTCTCGGATAATGAAAATGAATAACATAGCGAACATTTGGCTTATTAATTCCCATACCGAAAGCATTCGTACAACAAATCACATCAAGCTGATTATTAAGAAATTGGTGTTGAATCAAGAGCCGGTCTTCCGGCTGCAAACCGCCATGGTAATAAGCCGCCCTTAAATTCGTATGTTCTTTAAGCATCCAAGAAAGTTTTTCTGCCCATTCCCGGCTGTAAGAGTAAATAATGCCAGGTCCTTCAATATTTGAAACAGCATCAATAGTTTTAGATATTTTTTCGTCAATATTATTCAATTTATAGACGAGCATAGCAATATTTTCACGATCAACGCTGTATAAATGCTGACGGGCATCGTCTATTTTTAATTGATTAAGGATATCTTTACGGACTTTATCATTTGCGGTTGCGGTTAAAGCAAGACAAGGAGGGGAACCCAAAGTTTCCCTAACGTCCGCAAGTTTTAAATAATCCGGTCTGAATTCATGGCCCCATTGTGATATACAATGGGCTTCATCAACAACAAATAAACTGATATGACATCTTGATAATTTTTGTATGACTTTCCGGCTTTGCAACATCTCTGGGGATATAAATAGAAATTTCAACCTGTCCAGCCTATCCATAACAATTGTTCTTTCTTTGCCATTTAAGAAACTATTTAGGGCGGCCGCCCGCTTTTCTCCTGACATATGAATCTGCTGGCATTGATCTTCCATTAAGGATAACAATGGTGAAACAATAATGATCAGCCCGTGTAAAATATAACCCGGCAAGAGATAACAAAGCGACTTGCCGCTGCCTGTAGGCAGCATGGCAAAAACATCTCTCTTACTCAAAACGTCTTCAATAATTTCGTGTTGCCCTTCTCGAAAGTGTGAGTAGCCGAAACGATCTTTTAAAATTTTCTCAAGCATCATATCACACACCTTCTTTAACCATAACGAGTCTAATTTGAAAATAACTTATTCCATCGCCAACCCTTTCTTTTATTGCCCTAAGCCTTTTTGTTGAAAGAGATGCGATTGCCTTTTTTACTTTTACATAATCATCGTGAGGAATATAATTCATTACATTAAAATCCGGTTCATTCATAGCGATTTCAACAATATGGTCTTCAATTGTTCCGATTGATAATCTTCGGTGCTCAGCAATTTTATGTAAGGGAAACCCCTTTTTTATATAAAAATAAGTTTTGTTCGCAGAACTTGTTAAACTGGTATTTTCATTTAGTTCTATTAACAAATAAAGTGTTGAAAACTTAGAACGGTTGTCCAAAATTTCCTTAACAGATGCTTGTAAACACGCTTGAAACAAAAGCATCGTTTCATATTTATCCAAATGAACTGATAAAGCAATTTGTTCTATAGTCAGTCCAACCTTTTTATAACCAGATAATTGCTGTACAAAAATAAAAGCCTCATGGTCAGATCTATGACTTAATAAAACTTCAAGTTCTGAGTAACATTGCGCCGCCAGTTCAAAGCGATCATATTCAAGACGTTTAAAAAACGCTTTGACCCACTCAAGGACATCCCTTTCATTTGTCACCGGCAAATAAGCTTTTTCATAATGGATGAGATGTGACAAACTTTGAATGACAACTCTTAACCTTTTCCAAAATGTCTTAGCCTGGGCAGCGTATTGAAATCCCATTAATCCATCAGGAAGCTGGTAATGATATTGATATTTTGTTAAACATTGCCGCCCGTTTTCAGATAATATATAACTGTCTTGTCCGCTTTTGACAATAAGTCCTTCCCGTTCATATTCTTCGTAAGCCGATTCAATTTCTTTTCTTGTAATGTTTTCCATTGATTGAAACAGCTTTTGCAATGAATATAACATACTGTCTTGTATCGTTTGTGATGACCGTTTGCCCTTTAATAAATGATAAATACCATAAATTGAGCGTTCACCTTTAATTTTGTCTATTAAATATAGAAAAATATATCGTTTAAAAGACATGTTATCTCCAGGCTTTCGTTTTAAAAATTAATCATAACCGGGTTCCTTTGATACGATATTAATACATTTTATCAAAACTCGATAGTTTTTTGTGCATAGTTATTAGTAATTTAATGTCATTTACTTTAATTTATTGAAAAAACACGGCTTCAGCTTTACAATTAATGTTGGTTGTTGTTTTAAGGAGGGTCAACAAGCTATGGCTAAATTTACAATAGTTGACATAGATACTTGTATTGCTTGCGGCGCTTGCGGGGCTTCAGCTCCTGAAATTTTTGATTACGATGATGACGGCATCGCCTTTGGCATTCTTGATGACAATACAGGTACAAGCGAAGTACCTGATGAATTGATGGATGATTTAATCGATGCTTACGAGGGATGTCCAACCGATTCAGTTCGTGTTGCAAATGAACCTTTTGACGGTGATGCTGATAGATTTGAAGAGGAATAAGTATCCGGAAAGGATCCCCAGGGTTAAAAACTAAGGGGATCCTTCTGCTTTTCTATTATTTTAATTCAATTTCTAGAGCAGTTTCCAGCCAAGATGAAATTTTTTTGAAATTAATTCTTGGTTCTTGAATCGTTGCACCTATTAATACTGGTACATCAACTATTGGTCTTTTTATATGTTTTGCAATCATGCAGCTTATAATCTGAAACAGTTTTAAATAATCCGTTTCCACGATGATCCCATCAAACAATACGATCACACATTGTACGTCATCATGCTTCTTAGCTATTTTTATTTCCCCGGAGAAAGGTCCTTCCCGGTTTTCATACCATTTAATCGATTCAAAATCTCCATCTATATTTAACATGACATACGGTGAAGCTTGTTGATCTGTTGGTTTTCCTATCAAAATCTTACTCTTCCATTCAAATGGATTTCTTAACCCTTGATTGCCCAAAAATTTCATCGGGGGATAACATTCAATTTCCCAGTGCTGACCTTTCGCCAATTTCCGGGTTATTTTCATTGTTTCTTTATTTACTTTCCTTTGCATATTAATAGATGGTGCAGGAGTTTTTGGGTGGTCGCGGCGAATTAATGGACTTTCATAAATGCTTTCGAGCAACGGTTCATTAAGTGCATCCTCGGGAGCAGCTATTGTTTGAACCTCCCCGTCCTTTAACATTAATAGACGATCACAAAACAGCCCGGCGATATTAAGATCATGAAAAATACCGATAATTGTTAATCCTTCACTTTTTGATAAATGATAAATGCGCTCTAAAAGTTTCATTTGTTGGGCAATATCCAAATGGTTGGTAGGTTCATCTAATAAAAGCAGCTGCGGCTCTTGTACAATGGCCCTTGCTAAAAATACCCGCTGCATTTCACCGCCGCTTAACGTTGTTATATCCCGTTCGGCTAAGTGTTCAATGGAAGTTAACTGCATGGCGGCATTTACTCTCTCCTCGTCCTTAGACAACCAAGATTTCAATAAACCTTTTTGATGCGCATAGCGCCCCATCTTAACCATTTCTTTGACATTAAATGCAAATGAAAGGTCAATATGCTGCGGCAAGACAGCTATATGCCTCGCCCGCTCGCCGGGAGAAAATTCTTTTATATTTTGACCTTCTAACCAGATATCTCCCTGGTAAGCTGATATTCCATTGATTGCTCTCAGTATTGTTGACTTTCCGCTGCCGTTCGGTCCGCAAATGCCAAAAAATTCACCGCATTTCACCTCGAAATCAATACCCTTAACGGCGGTGAATTGATGATATTTTACTGTTAAATTCTGAACAGCTAACATATTAAACCCTTCTTTTTCTCCGTTGATAAATTAAAATTATTGCAAACACTGGTGCCCCAATAAATGATGTAATCACGCCAACAGGCAGCTCTGTCGGGGCAATGATGGTTCTCGATACCAGATCAGCCAATACTAAGAAACTTCCGCCGTTAATAAATGATAATAGCATCAGGTGACGATAATTAGGGCCCCATATTAGGCGGATCATATGAGGAATGACCAGACCGACAAAGCCAATCGTACCGGAAACGGCAACAGCTGCACCGGTTAAACAGGTTGAAGCGAGCAGAATGATCAGTTTCCTTTGTTTAATAGATAATCCTAAATAATGAGCGTGTTCTTCGCCAATGGATAAAATGTTAAGTTCTGTCCGGTTAAAAAGTAAAATAATAAGTCCAATAACCATAAAAGGGATCATCAGGAGCGTATAAGACCATCCTTTCATTGCCACGCTGCCCATTAACCAATTCATAATATTTTTTAAGTCTTTATCCGATAGGGCTATCATTAGCGATAAAAAGGACGATAAAAAAGAACTTGTAATTATCCCTGCTAAAATCATAATTTCAATCGACATGATGCGATTAACAAGACGGGTTAAGCCTAAAATTAAAAATATTGTAAGGCTTCCAGTAATAATGCTCACGACAGGTAAAGTAAATTGCCCTAACAGCGGAATGGTTAAACCTGAATAAATAACAAAAACCGCACCGACCGATGCCCCGGATGATACGCCCAGTGTATAGGGATCAGCCAATGGATTTTTCAAAAGACCTTGCATAGCGCAGCCCGCTAGAGATAATGAAGCCCCAACAAGAAAAGCTAATAAAACTCTCGGTAAACGAATTAACCAGACAATATTATCGTTCATACTGCCCGCTTGTTCACGAAAATGAATATCAAACACGTGATGGACAATGACTTTAATAACAGATAAAAAAGGGAGTGATACACTCCCAACAGATGTTGCAATGACAATTGCGAAAAAGGCAATAGCAATTGAAACCAAATAGCCGCTAATATTATTTAAACGCATCTTGAAAATTTTTTTTTGCAACTTCAACGACTCCCTAAACAACCGCGATCCTTAATAAATATTTTAATAGCGCCGCGTTTCTTATGAAACAATATTATTCGGCATAGTCATTAGATTTTCTTCAGTTTTCGGGGAAGATAAAAGGTAAAAGTTGTGCCTTCACCGATTTTACTGTTGACCATTATCTTCCCTTGATGGGCTTCGATTATGTTTTTAGCAATGGCAAGTCCGAGTCCCGTACCTGCTTTCCCCCTGGTTCTTGCCTTGTCGGCTTTATAAAATCGTTCAAAAACAAACGGCAAATCCTCTTGAGCAATACCCGAACCGGTGTCTGTCACTCTAACGAAAAGCCCTTTATCTTGATCATCTACTTCAACGGTTACAGAACCTTCCTTATCGGTATGTCTAATTGCATTATCAACAAGATTTGTAATAACCTGTTCTATACGATCAGGATCAAAAATGTACACACCATCTCTTTGATTAGGACCGGCAAGTTCTAAATGAATGTGCTCTTCCTTTGCCAATGTATTAAATTTGCCAACCGCCTTTTCAAAGAAATCACCTAAAACTACTTCAGTTTTATTCATTTGAAAATGGCCTGCTTCAAGCCGTGCCAAATCCAGCAGTTCATTAACTAACCGCCCCATACGCAGTGATTCATCATAAATAATTTTGGCGATTTCCTTTTTTTCTTCCTCGGAGCCGGCAATATCGTCAATAATAGCTTCACTGTATCCTTGAAGCATAGAAATCGGTGTTCTTAATTCATGTGAAACATTCGCTATGAACCCCTTCCTTAATTGATCGAGCTGCCTTTCTTCTGTCATATCCCGTAAAACCGCAACAGCACCTCTTACAACTGACTGATTCTGGTCATACAACGGAGTCATGAGAATGACCCATGTACGGCCTTGGGAATTCATTTCCGCGACTTGTTTTTTCTCGTTTTCAACAACTTGAGTAAAAAGATTTGCGACAGGCTCCGGTACCCTTTCCGGATGCTCGTCCTCCTCTTGTTCATAGCGCCAAGCATAGAGAAATCGCTTTGCAGGCGGGTTAGTAATTAAAAGCCGGCCATCGCGGTCAAAAGTCATGACACCGTCAGCCATACCGTTTAGAATTCCTGAAAGCTGCTCTTTCTCTTGATTTAATTCAGTGATATTTGTTTTTAACCTGTTCGCCATCCGATTAAAGGTTGTAGCTAATTCGCCTATCTCATCTTTTGTTAATACAGGAACAGTTAAATCAAATTTACCTTTGGACACCCGTAAGGCCGCTTCTTTCAAGCTTCTTAACGGCGCTGTTATTCTTGTAGATAAAAAGAATGCAAAGAATGTTGTCAGAATAATGGCAATGCCTGCGCTAATATAAATGATTTTTTTTGCCTGATTTGTAGCTTGCTTAATAACATCAAGTGATTGATAGACATATACCGCGCCCTTTTCTCCCGAATGAAAGGTTAAAGGGACGCCGACGACCATCATTTTACTGTGCGTTTTTTCACCGTTATTAATCAAAGTAAAATCGCCCTGCTTAATAACATGCTTATGAGCCTTCATGACATTCGACAGTGACGGGTCATTATTAAAGAATCTTTCCGACAGCTTCGGCAATTTATTCGCTTTCGGTGATATCCAATAAGTAGAATGATCTCCAATGACAACAGCTCTTGCCGAGTATGCATCAATGATCTCAGAAACAGTTTTTAATGTTTCTTTTTCATTATGACTTTTTGAGAT
This sequence comes from Scopulibacillus cellulosilyticus, assembly GCF_042665295.1. NCBI lineage: Bacteria > Bacillati > Bacillota > Bacilli > Caryophanales > Sporolactobacillaceae > Scopulibacillus > Scopulibacillus cellulosilyticus. Next base: position 131,504 of record NZ_JBHTCO010000001.1, on the reverse strand, counting down.
CATTTGAGAGACTTTATTTCCGATACCCGTCATCTGCTGTTCAACTTCGCTGATATGAAAGTTTTCAAAGAATTGAAGCAGTAATATGGTTAGAAAAAATAACACAACCGAAACAAGCAAAAGGATCGTACCCCATATTTTCCCAACTACACTTCTCCAAATCATTAATCGTTCACAACCTCAAATTTATAGCCGACCCCCCAGACTGTGACAATCATGCTTGCCGCTTGTTCTGAAACACGGTTCAGTTTCTCACGAAGTCTTTTGACATGTGTATCTACAGTCCTTAGATCACCAAAAAACTCATAATTCCAAACATCCTTTAAAAGATCTTCTCTGGTAAAAACCTTATCAGGTGATTGAGCCAGGTAATAAAGCAGCTCATATTCCTTAGGCGTGAGATTCACCTCATGCTGGTTAACTGTTACACGGTGCGCATCATGATCAATTGTTAAATGAGGAAATACAAGCACATTTTTTGCTGTTGTGTCTGTTTCTAAAAATTTGGTTTTTGATGAACGCCGCAGCAAAGCTTTAACACGTAATACAACTTCCCGCGGACTAAACGGCTTAACGATATAATCATCTGTACCCACTTCAAAGCCTTGTACCCGGTTAGCCTCTTCTCCTTTGGCAGTTAGCATCATGATTGGCGTTGCTTTACTTTCCCGTAATCTTTCACAAACCTCAATGCCATCTATGCCCGGAAGCATAAGATCCAGCAGGATAAGATCATAATCATTATTTATAGCCATATCTAGAGCTGTTTCACCATCTTCAGCTTCATCGATGATGTAACCTTCGCGTTCTAAATACATTTTCAGTAATCTTCTTATTCTTTCTTCGTCATCAACAACGAGAACGACAGCGTTTTGTTCTTCCATGATGAAACCTCCTAACAAGTACATTGTTCAAAAAAGCTGCTGCTTGAATTTTCTTCTCTGCAGCTTTGCGACGAGAAGCGGCAAAACTCCACTGAATAATCTACGGCGCAGGAGCACACACACATACACTTAACTCCGCTTCCAGACTTTTGAACAACCTCTACAAGTTTATTTTAACCTTAAACAGTATATAAAGAAAACACCTTCACATCTTGTGAAGGTGTCAGATTAATGACAAAACGTTTTGCCGATACTTATCATTAAGCATAAGAATGCAGGCCGGCAATAACAAGATTGACAAAAACCAGATTAAACATAATAATCACAAAACCTATGACACTGAGCCAAGCTGACTTTTCTCCATGCCATCCCCGTGACAGGCGGAAATGAAGATAAGCCGCGTAGAATAAAAATGTAATGAGCGCCCACACTTCCTTTGGATCCCATCCCCAGAATCTCGTCCAAGCTTGCTGGGCCCAAATTGCAGCAAAGACGATGCCGCCAAGCGTAAAAATTGGAAATCCGATTGCAACGGAACGATAACTGATTTCATCCATCAGCGGCAGGTTAACATTCATTAGTATTTTTTGTAAAGCAGCGCTGATTCGCTGACGTAAGATTAGACGAATAATCCAGTATAGAATAAGCCCGCCGACTAACGCCCAGATGACCGTATTAAATTTACGGGGGGCCTCAACGCCATTCATCCAAGAAGGCGAAGGGAATAATGGACCAAAGCCGTCACTGATTTTTTCCCCTTCATAAGGGCCGGCAATAGCGGGCATATGATAGACCAGTACAGCTTCATTTCCTTTTTCATTAATCCATTTAAACTTTTCATTATAGTGAGCAGCCTGAAAGGAAAAACTGATAATAACAAAAGCCAGAGTTGAGGCTATTGAATACATGACAAACTCAAGCCAAAATGTTCTCTTGCTCGGTTTTGATTGATCAACGGCCCGCAATAGATAGACAAGGCCGGCCGCAGCGCTTAAGGATAAAATCCCTTCACCTAATGCAACGGTCGTGACATGGACTTTCAGCCAGTTACTTTGTAAGGCTGGAATTAACGGTTCAACTTCATGAGGAAAGACACTTGCATAGGCGATAACAACAACGGCGATTGGTAAGGTCAGCACCCCGACTCCGTTATTTCTGTAAATAATATAAATAATGATAAAGGCTAAGATCATCATCATGCTAAAGAAGGTTGTGTACTCAAAGAGATTGCTGACCGGCACATGACCGTCAGCGGACCACCGGGTGAAAAAATATCCTATTTGAGAAAGAAATCCAATAATTGTGACAACAAACCCTAATCTTCCTATCCGTTTACCCGCGCTCTCACCGTCCTTTTGCCGGAACTTCTTCCCGGTAACCGATACAGTAAAAATAATTGTTGCCAGCGTATAAAGGATAAAAGCTATCAGTAACAATGTGCTGCTTATCTTAACTATGTTCATGACTTCTCCCCCTTTCTTGCTCAAATGACTTTTGTTCAAGCCGATCAACAGGAACAGACAACCCGCTTTTTTCAGTTAAATAATGAATATCCTTTTTAAATCCGAACCAGTTCTTATTTGTAACTGCACTCATCCAAATGTCATTGCCTTTTCGTCTTAGCCAAATTCTTCTATGATTCCAATACATGCCTTGGGCAACACCAATTAAAAAGATAATAGCTCCCAAAAAAACGATCCAGATTGTAAAATCTCTTTTAACAACAAATCCTGATACATTTCTTGTTTTTAAACCCGATAATATCATTTTATAGTCGTTTTTCCCTAATGGCTCTAAATTCTTTTTGATAGCAATAAAATTGGTTTCCCCATTTGGATGATCCGGTGAAAACATTTTGAAAATAAAAGCAGGATTGTTAGGATTATCACTCTTAGAAGCAGGTTCGTTATTTTTATCAAAGTAAAAGTCGGGAAAGTAGTCCAGTAATCTAATACGATAACCGTTTCCCAGATTATAAGAACTTTTTGGATTGAACAAATTAACTGAAATTTCACCGTGCGATTTGTCATTCCGCTTATCAATTAATTCGAAATTCATTTTATATAACTCGCCTAAGCGAAAATCGGATTGGAACAACTGATAATGATTAAATTCCAACGGATGGTTAACCCGTACGCTTGCATCCTTAATTTTTTTCAGCTTGGGCTCCTCTCCCAAAACCGGATGTCCTTCGGCTTTATACAGCGTGACATCAGATTGATAGTTTTTTGCGATAGACCCCCCCGCTGTTTGTAATGCTTGCTGATACTTTTTATCATTTGGATTATAAGTTTGAAAAATAAACTTATGATTTGTTAAATAAAACTTATCATGTGTACCCGGAACACTCGCTGTTTCACCTTCATGAAGCCAGAGTACTTCATTCGTATACATGCCCGGGAAAAATCTGAGCATTCCGCCAATAAGGACGATGATTAAACCAATATGATTGACATAAGGTCCCCATCTTGAAAAGCGGCCCTTTTCCGCCAGGATATTTCCGTCTTCTTCCCTTATGCGATAATGCTTTTCTTTAAGGGCTTCGGCCGCCTTTTCTATAAGACTCGCAGGGGTGTCCGTTTTTGTTACACCGAAAAGCCTCTGCTTCTTCATAAAACGTTCATGCCGGGTTACCTTTTGATTCTTCAGGGCCCGGTGAAGCGGAATAAACCGGTCAATACTGGCAACTATAATTGACAGCCCTAACAAGCCTAATAAAATAACAAACCACCAAGAATTATATAAATGGTCAAATCCGAGTGCCTTATACCATTCTCCTAAAATACCATACTGATCTTTGTAAAAAGTTTGAGGATCGGCATTTGCCGGTATATACACATCCTGGGGAAATATTGTCCCTATGGCAATCGCAATTAATATTAAAATGATTAAAGTAATACCAACCTTAACAGAGGAGAAGAAATTCCATATTTTATCGATTGGCGTTTTATTATATGTTTGTGAACGTCTCGCGCTGCCTTCGTACCGCATGTTTAAAATAGGCTTAGTCTCGTCCGCTTGCAAAGGTTTACCGCATGCTTCACATAATATTGTTCCTTCCGGGTTTCTATGACCGCAATCACAAATGATTTCCTGACTCATGCCCGCCACCTCTTTTTATGGCTCGATCTTTGAAAGTTTTTGACGTATATATTTTTCACTGGGCATTGAACCGACGACTTTCTCTTCTACCATCCCATCCTTATTAATAAAAAAGGTCGTTGGAATCGGTCCTATGCCATAAGCGTCTGTCACGTCGCGATTTTTGTCCATAACAATTGGAAATGTTATATGATGCTTACTTAAAAAATTCTGAATGGCAAAATGAGATTCTTCAATATTAACAGCTAAAATCACAACTTTTTTCTTATTCATTGTTTTATAAACATTTTCTATGTACGGCATTTCTTTCTTACAAGGATCACACCATGAAGCCCAGAAATTTAACATAACAGCTTTCCCTTTCAGATCAGACAACTTTACTTGATGACCATTAAAATCTGTAAGGGCAAAGTCTGGCGCCCTATCACCCGTTTCTACCGTTTTATCCTTATTGAATATTTGGTAAATTGTGAACCCGACTGCTAAAACGAGTGCTAAAATTATGACAGTGCGAATAATTAAACGTTTCCTTTTGGACGACATTAGCACCACCTCGCTGTTTCATATTCTTACTATAACGCATAAGATTTTTAATAGTTTAAAAATAATAACGGTAAGTTTTTAGTAACGGCATTAATATCATTACCTCCCCTAATGTTTTTTTCAACATGATGTAATGAAAATCCTTTTTTAATAGGGGAGGTAAAATGAATTATTGCTTTTTTACAGATATTTTGTTTAAATATTTAACTTCATGCGGTTTAAGAGGCCTTATATCCCCGGGGTTCATATGTATTAAATCTAAGTTTCCATAACGTTCCCTTTTTAATTTCAACACCTGATATCCCAATGCTTCAAACATTCTTCTTACTTGCCTGTTGCGGCCCTCATGGATGATCAACCGAATAATTGCTGTTTTTTTCTTGCTGTCAGCAGACAGCATTTTGACTTCAGCGGGGGCTGTTTTACCATCCTCGAGTTTAATGCCTCTTTTTAATCGATTTAATTCTTGTTTGGTTGGTATCCCATTAATTTTAGCAACATATTCTTTGTCTATTTCAAATTTAGGATGCATTAATTTATTAGCAAATTCGCCGTCATTAGTCAGGATAATCGCTCCAGATGTATCATAATCCAATCTGCCTACAGGAAAGACGCGCTGCTCTACTTCCTCCGGCAGAAAATCAGTAACTACCTTGCGTCCTTTATCATCCTTTACGCTTGAGATGACCCCGGTTGGTTTATATAATAAAAAATATACAGGCTCTTCACGCTCTAAAGGCACCCCATCCACTTCTACCTTATCATTTGAGGTTACCTTAACGCCTAATTCAGTTACTGTTTGTCCATTAACTTTAACTCTTCCGTCTGTAATGAGAGTTTCCGCTTTTCTTCTTGATGTTACGCCTGCCTGTGCAATGACTTTCTGCAATCTGTCCATACCTTCACCTCAAATTAATCATACCGTCTATATTATCATTTCTCAACTTTTTATAGTTTAATCTAATGATTATCCAAACACATAAGTCACTATGATGATTGCAGCGGAAATGCCGACAAAATCAACTAATAATCCGACTTTTAAGGCATCCCCGATTTTTTTTATGCCGACAGCGCCAAAATAGACCGTCACAATATAAAAAGTTGTATCAGTACTGCCTTGAATCGTTGATGCCAGCCGTCCTATAAATGAATCCGGGCCGTATTGAGCAATTAAGTCAGACATCATCCCAAGCGCTCCATTTCCTGATATAGGCCTGATAAGTGCAAGGGGAACGACTTGTGCCGGAACACCAATCGCACTCAGTGCAGGCTTTAACATATTAAGAAAATAATCTAATGCCCCTGATGCCCGAAACACGCCAATAGAAACTAGCATACCGACGATAAAAGGAATAATGGATATAGCAATATTAAATCCTTCTTTTCCGCCCTCTACAAATGTTTCATATGTCGGTACCTTTTTAATTGTTCCATGTAAAATAACGACGCCAATAAGAATGGGAATTAACCACACTGATAAAGCTGTTATAAACGCCATCTATTTTCTCCCCTTTCTCTCGCGCCGATAATGAAAATAACGATCAATGATAATTGCTGCTATAGTAGCACAAATCGTTGCCGCCAGTGTTGTACCAACAATCTCTGTCGGTGCCGCTGAACCATACTTCATTCTTATCGCAATAACAGTCGTAGGGATCAAGGTCATGCCGGATGTATTCAGGGCAAGCAGAGTAATCATTGATCTGCTTGCTTCAGGGCGGTTTTGGTTAAGCTTTTTTAACTGCTCCATTGCCTTTAGTCCCATAGGGGTAGCCGCATTGCCTAAGCCAAACATATTAGCAACGACGTTCGAGAGAATATAGCCCATTGCCGGATGATCCTCGGGTACCTCAGGAAACAGGCGCTTCATAATAGGCTTAAATAGACGGGACAGCAAATTTAATAGTCCGGATTTCTCAGCAATTTTCATAATCCCTAACCAAAAAACAAGAATACTTATCAGTCCAAAGCAAATGGCGACACCCTCTTTTGCAGATTCAAAAACTGCTTTATTTACTTGATCTATCGTTCCATGAAAAGCCGCAAATACAATACCAACAATAAACATCACTGCCCATATGATATTAATCATTGACATCAATCCTTAATGCTGATAAAAAAACCTGTTTAAACAAAGTCCAGAAGCCATGCTCCTTTTTTTTAGGAGGTTTATGATAAAAAAGCGGAAGCTGGGCAAGCTCTTTGTCCCCCCATTTAACATAAAGCTTTCCGATTGGGGAAGGTGGATTTTCCCATTTCCCATTCTTCGGCGGCTGATATAAGTCCATTTCTGTGGATAATGCTTTTTGTTCATTATTTGTTAAAGGCAGCGATAGATCTCGATGGGCATATAAATGGTTTTTATAAAACTTTGATTTGATTCCGGAAATTTTACCTTTTTTAACGATTGTCGTCATATCAAATGTTTTAAATCCCCAATTAAAGAGATTCATATGATCTTTCCAGTCGTCGCCATCGTTAAGTGTCACTGTAATAAGGTTGAGATCATCCTTAGAAGCTGTTGAAATTAATGTTCTCCGGGCAAGTTTTGTAAAGCCGGTTTTTCCCCCGGTTGAATAATCATATCTGAATAAGAGTTTATTTTTGTTTTTCCAGGAACGGGGCCAGTCTTCTCCCTCTTGAGGAACGCTGTGAAATTTTGTTTTAAATATTTTTCTAAATTGTTCATTTTTCATAGCATATTTCGTGAGTAATGCCATATCATAAGCGGTTGAATAGTGAGTAAAATTCTTTCCGTCCAGTCCATGGGGATTTGAAAAATGCGTATCCAACATGCCAAGTTCATGCGCTTTTTTATTCATTAAATAAACGAAACCATCGGCACTGCCGCCTACCTTCTCAGCAATGGCGACAGCGGCATCATTGCCTGACCGGAGCATTAAACCGTATACTAAATCTTTAAGCTTAATTCTTTCTCCTTTTTTCAAATATATGGATGACCCTTCTGTGCCAACCGCATTTGAACTAATTTTAACTGTTTCATCCATTTTTCCGGATTCAATGGCTAATATTGCAGTCATCACTTTTGTAATACTGGCAATACGCATTTTTTTATGTATATCCTTCCTAAATAAAACCCTTCCTGACGTTTGATCCATCAGAATTGCCGACTCTGCCGACACTGAAACTTTTGCTGAGGCCTTTTTCATCGGTAGTGCGGGATAGAGAAGGAATAACACTAATATCATTATCATGGCTCTTTTCCAAAATCTCTTCATCTCATCTCGTCCCTTACTAGGAGTTTTGTACAAGTTTATGCAAGGACAAAATGATTATGATAAAGAAAAACACTATCAAGATTTCTTTGCCAGTGAATAAACGGCGAAGAAACATACCTTTATTTTTTCCTGCTATAAAAAAAACTCAGCCCCAAGGCTAAGTTTTAATATTGATGTTCATATATTTCCAGTTCTTCACGAAGCTGATCAAAATCAGGACTGATTTTTTTCATTAATTCAATCAATGAACCTGCAACCGGCTGATCAAATTCAACTCCCATTTTATTGCTATAGGAGGCGCGGCTGTTTTCCTGCCATGCATCATTTTTCGGATTATAAAAAGCTTCAACACAATGGACATAGAGTTTTTTGAATGCTTTATTCTTAGCTGCTTCGGATAAATAAGCTGTTCTCGACAACCGTTCACACAAATCTATAGACTCTTCTACATGTACAGACAGTCTGCGGATCGATGATAAAACAGCTTGATATTTTTCCTTATCTGCTTTTATATCTTCCTCGATTAGCATGGTTAACGTTGTTTCCTCCAAATAATTAACTAAAGACGAAGAAGCATTCTGCAAAATTCTCTTTACTCCATTAACTTGTTGCTCATGCGGAGTATCCATCCATGTCCCCCCAAAACGATGTTTTCCATAATATTATTATTCGTAAATTGATTATCTATCCTTAAATTTTATTAAGAGGATATTAAAAACTATATTAAAGATCATCAATGGTTTGTTTAAAGTTCTCATAAAACAAATCTGATTCCTGATCACCTTGAGTTTCTTCCCATTTTCCTTCTTCAATAGGCGGTAGTTCGTTTAATGATTGCAAACCAAAATGAGATAAAAAATCTTCAGTTACTCCGTATAAAATGGCGCGTCCCGTGCCATCCGCCCGGCCAATCTCTTTAACAAGATTTCTTGTCGTTAAAGTATTCAGCGCCTTTTCGGATTTTACCCCTCGGATTTCTTCAATTTCAGCCCGGGAAATCGGCTGCTTATAAGCAATAATCGCTAATGTTTCCAGAGCCGCTTGAGATAAAGTGGCAGGCTTTGGCGCCTCTACAAAGCTTTCAATATATTTTGATAAGAAGGGCTTAGTCATTAACTGATAACCGCCTGATATTTCTTTTATTATAAGCCCTCTGTCTTCTTGGTCAAGTTCATTCTTCATATCATTTATTACATTTTTAATGACCGTTTCTTCTTGACCCAGAACAGCTTTTAGTTGTTCCATTGAGAGACCTTCGTCCCCGGTAATATAGAGCAGTCCTTCAATAATGGCTTTCATTTCATTTAATTGCAACTGTTTCGGCCCCTTCCGCTAAACAAATCGAAAAGTCTTGGAAATTATGATCTTGAGTACAGACGATTTGCTTTTTTTTCATTAATTCTAAAAGAGCCATAAAAGTCACAACGATATGCGACCGATTAGGATATGGGAATAGGGATTCGAAGGATACAGGTTCTTTGCTTCTTTTTAATACTTCTATCACTTCACCCATCCTTTTACCGATTGGCAATGATTGACGCTGTATTTTGGCGTTCAGCGGTTGATTGAGCTTCTTTCGTTTAAATATCCCTTGAAAAGCGGATACCATATCATAAATGGTAACATTTGATACTTGCGGTTGAGTTTCCGTCATTAAATGACTGAGATTACTTGGCGGCTTGGTATAATGCATGCTTTGTTCCTGTTCCCGCTCTTTTAAAATTTGTGCAGCTTGCTTATACTGCCGGTATTCTAATAATCTCCTCATTAATTCTTCCCGAGGATCATCCTCAATGTCCATTACAGGTCCTTCTAAATCGTCCTCTAAAGGTTCCGGTTTGGGCAAAAGCATTTTACTCTTCATTTCAATTAATGTAGCCGCCATTACTAAAAATTCACTGGCAACATCTAATTCAAGAACTTGCATTTGATGTATAAAATCAAGATACTGTTCTGTAATTTTGGCAACAGGAATATCATATATATCAATTTCCAGTTGTTTAATTAAATGCAATAACAAATCCAACGGACCTTCAAAGGCGTCAATTTTAATTTTATATTCCAATATTCATCATCCCGACCGTCATTAAGCTGACGGTATTATAGCATAATCGAAAACATTCGGGCAACGAGGTTTATTAAATCTATAAAAATTTTTTACCATAAACACGGCATAAAATTCAACGACATAATAGACGAAAGCGGTATTGCGAAAATTTCTTTTTTTAGAAACAAATAATTTTGCATCGATTTAACTTCATTATCATAAACTTCAAATTTATTGATATATAAGTAGTTATGATCGAGATCAGCTATCATAGCTCTTTCAACAGCCCCGTCAGATGTCTCGACCTCGACGGTTTCTCCGACCGATTGAGCACAAAGATTATAGTAATATTCAGCTGACATTGCTAACCTCCTCACTCCCTCATAAATTATCCTCTCACAATTGGGGATGGAGAAAAAGGTATTTATGCAGGTTCAAAAAACCTTTATGATAAACTATGCAAAAAGGGGCTTATATCAATAGTCGTATATATGAGGGTAAGTGCGGATTTTATTATATAAAGGTACTTTGATACCTTCTAAACGAATGAAAAGAAGCTCAAAGATATCTATCCCTATTAAAATGGTTTAAAACAGGGATAAATGTCAATGAGCTTTTTATAATACTAAAAATCATAGATAAACAACATTTTGTATATACAAATATTTAAAGGATTTAACTTTCCAATTTTTACGGAAAAATATTTTAATCAAATACATGGAAAGATGTAACTGAAATCATATTATTTGGGGTAAACCAAGCAATATGGCCAATGATAACTTGATACAGCATGAGCTTCATAAGCGGGAATCCACTGACTAAACGGATTCGTTCTTTTTAATACAATTTTTATAAAAATCATACACCTGTCTAGTTGGAACAATCGTATATTCATCGCCCAGGAATTGATGAAGCGAGATAATCATTTTCTTTCCGATACCTTGTCCGCGATATGATGGATTGACACTTACATGGTGAAGCTCGGCCTTATTTTCTTGAAGCTTGATGCCAATAATCCCTATAATGTCCTCTTCCTTCCAAAGAAAGAGCTGCCAATCCTTTTGCTCTTCATAAGTTTTCATTGTTTGCCGCAGCTTCTTCAAATCTTTTTCTGACGGAACAAAGGACAATAATCCCATAGCTATTTTTTCATAGCTTTTCTTATAGCGAATTAACATAATAAACCCCTCAGCTTACTTCTAAAAAATCAATCTTTCCATAATTAATTTATGATACAAGTTCAAAAGGTTCCTTAGCCTTTTTGAACATCATTAAATGATACCTATGTGATATATTATAACCAATCTTGAAAAAAATGTGCATCATTAATTTGATAATGCACGATTGAGGCTTGCCATTTCAATAGCTGCTAAAGCAGCTTCGCACCCTTTATTGCCTGCTTTAGTACCAGCACGTTCAACAGCTTGTTCAATCGTATTTGTTGTTAACACACCAAAAATAACAGGAATACCGGATGATAAAGAGATATCCGCTATACCTTTAGCTGCGCTATTGCAAACATAATCGAAATGCGGCGTTGCCCCGCGAATGACTGCGCCTAAAGTAATAACTGCGTCATACTTGCCGGTATCGGCACATTTTTTGGCGGCCCATGGAATCTCAAATGCACCCGGTACCCAAACGATATCAATATTTTCTTCTTTTCCGCCGTGACGCCTAAGCGTATCTTTGGCACCTGCCAACAGCTTTTCAGTAATAAAATCATTAAACCTGGCAACTACAATTGCTGTTTTTATTCCTTCCGCTGATAAATGTCCTTCAAAGATTTGTCCCATGATATTAACCTCCGTTAACTTTTATATTTATTATGTGTCATCTATTTTTAACAGTGAATAAGATGTCCTAACTTTTCATGCTTAGTTTTAAGATAGCGAATATTGCTTTTGTTTGCCGGCATCTCGAGAGGCACCCGCTCTTCTATTTCTATACCGTACTTTGTCAATCCTTTAATTTTACGAGGATTATTTGTCAGCAAACGAATATATTTAATACCAAGATCTTTTAAAATATGTGCGCTTACCTCGTAATCTCGTAAATCTGGTGCAAATCCTAACTTTTCATTTGCTTCAACGGTATCATATCCTTGTTCTTGAAGTTTATAAGCTTTCAATTTATTTAACAGACCGATACCGCGGCCTTCTTGACGCATATAAATGAGAACGCCTTGACCGGCATTTTCAATCTGTGAAAGCGCCGTATGCAATTGAGGTCCGCAATCACATCGATGTGATCCGAAAATGTCACCTGTTAAACATTCAGAATGCACCCTTACCAGTGTCGGCCTCTCAGAAGAAATATCCCCTTTAACAATGGCTAAATGCTCTTTGCCGTCAATCTGATTTGAATAGGCAATAATTTTAAAATCACCGTAGTCGGTCGGCAAGTCAACAGCGACTTCACGTTTTACCAGCGGATCGTGTTCCTTTCGATATTGTATTAAATCTTCTATAGTAATCATTTTTAAATGAAATTGATCTGCGATTTTCCTTAAATCAGGAACTCTGGCCATCTGACCATCTTCTTTCAAAATTTCGCATATCACACCGGCTGGACGGGCACCTGACAAACGGGCGAGGTCTACCGCCGCTTCCGTATGTCCCGCTCTTCTTAACACACCGCCTGACTTGGCAATGAGCGGAAAAATATGACCCGGCCGTTTAAAATCACAGGCTTCGGCAAATGGGTCTACCAAAGCTTGGATCGTTTCTGAACGTTCAAAAGCTGAAATCCCGGTTGTTGTGTTTTTATGGTCAACACTTACTGTAAATGCAGTGCCATTAGAATCTGTATTATGGTCAACCATCGGACTTAATTGAAGTCTTGAGGCTGTTTCTTCATCAATTGGCGCACAAAGCAATCCGCGGCCTTCGGTAACCATAAAATTAATCACTGCAGGTGTCGCTTTATCAGCTAATGCGAGAAAATCTCCTTCATTTTCGCGGTTTTCATCATCACAAACGATAATCACACTGCCTGCTTTTAAATCTTCAATCGCTTCTTCAATAGAATCAAAGAGTTGTCCTTGTTCTGCTTTTTTATCCATTGATAAACCCGCTCTCTTTTAATTTTGTTATCGTTAAACCTTGTGAATCCTCGCTGCTGTCGCGTTGCTGAATAAATTTCTCAATATACTTGCCGACAACGTCTGTTTCAATATTAACAATATCATTAACGCCTTTTTCCCCTAATATTGTATGAGTCATCGTGTGAGGAATAAGAGAAATCAAAAATTCATTTTCATTTAAACCAAAAATAGTTAAGCTCGTTCCATCAACCGTAACTGAACCTTTATATACCATGTAATGTGATAACTGTTCAGAGACTTTTATCGTGTAGTAAACAGCGTTATCTACGGCTTCCTTTTTTGTTATCATACCAATTCCATCAACATGCCCTGAAACAATATGGCCGCCAAGCCGGCCGTTAGCCGCCATCGCCCTTTCTAAATTCACTTTAGAGCCTGTCCGGCATTGGCTGAGGGATGTTGCTTTTACCGTCTCAGGCATTAAGTCAACGGTAAAAATACTGTCCTGAAAATGATTAACCGTTAAACAGACACCGTTAACCGCTATACTATCGCCTAATGAAACATCCTTTATAATTTGCGGAGCTTCAATCGTCATAACGACAGCATCTCCTGATTGCTCAATCATTCTTATTGTCCCTATTTCTTCAATAATTCCGGTAAACATGTTAATTATTCCCCCTTTACATGAGCAACAATTTTCAAATCGTTCCCTATCTTTGTCATTTCTTCAAATTCCAGAGGCAGCGCATCTGCCAGACTGGCTGCACCTTTTCCGCCAAAAGCTGTTAAAGCATCCTGACCGCCTATAATTTTTGGTGCGATATAAGCGATGATTTGATTCACTTTACCTGTTTGAAGAAATGCGTCATGGACACTTGAGCCTCCTTCTACAAGCAAGGTAACGATTTCTTTTTGGCCTAAAAAGGTGAGAACGTTATAAATGGATAAATTTTCAAAATAGTATATATTGGCACCCCGGGTTTTTAAGTCCGCTGCTTTTTGACTATTTTCATGCTCTTTAGAAGTTAAAATCCATGTTGGCGCAAGGCCATCATTTACTATAATTGCCTCGATCGGTGTTCTTAAATGGCGATCCAATATGATCCGGATAGGGTGACGGCCTTGATGATCGTCAAGGCGCGTTGTCAGTGACGGGTTATCAGCTAACACAGTACCAATGCCAACTAAAATCGCATCGTGTGTATGCCTTAAGTAATGTCCGTCCTTTCTCGCTTCTGGGCCGGTAATCCACTTACTTTCACCGCTTGCAGTTGCCATTTTCCCATCTAAGCTGACAGCCATTTTTATTGTTACATAAGGTTTTTTGGTTTTAATATAATGAAAAAAGCTTTGATAATATTGACGAGCCTCATCCTCCATGACTCCAACCGTAACCTCAATTCCGGCATCTTCTAATTTTTTTATACCTGTTCCGGCAACTTGAGGATTGGGATCAACTGTTGCAATAACAACCCGCGAGATATCCTTTTCAATAATTAAATCAGCGCACGGCGGCGTTTTCCCAAAATGGCTGCAAGGTTCCAGCGTCACATATATCGTTCCGCCTTTCGCCTTTTGACCCGCCATATTTAAAGCATGTACTTCCGCATGTGCTTCTCCAGCTTTTAAATGAGCACCTAAACCGACGATTCGACCATGATTAACAACAATAGCTGCTACGGCAGGATTCGGGCTTGTTTGTCCTGAGGTTCCTTTAACCATATTTAAAGCCAATGACATGTACTCAATATCAGACACACTCTTCACTCCCTTCATAAGAAAACAATGAACACCAAAAACCCCGAGAACAATTGTCCTCGGGGTTCAAACGATTCCATAGGAAATAAGCCATAAAAATAAGCATAGATAACCTATTTTTATAGTATCCGTTATGATTCGCAGTTTTACTTATACTATCTCTTATCTTATATATCTATGATTAGTCCTTAAACAATATACATAGATATAAATCCTGATAGTATCAGAAAACATCGGCCTTCTCCCATCCAGACTTTTACTGTCGGTTCTGGTTTTTCACCAGATCCACCGCTTGAGTTTCACTCGCACGGGTCACGGACTTAGAAGCAGAATTTGCTTCATCACCGTCGGTAGGGAATTTCACCCAACCCCGAAGGCATACTTATATTCAATTAGTACATGTTCAACATCACTGTTTGTAAATCTATTATACACAAAAAAGCTGTCTTTTGTCTAATTATTAACTAAAACTGATTGAATCAGCGGTAATTCATGTTTAATTAAATCCTCGTATGTTTCTCTTTGAATAACCAGTTGTGCTGATCCATTTTCGACAAATACGACCGCAGGTTTCGGAATACGGTTATAATGGTTTGCCATCGCATATCCGTAAGCTCCTGTACAAAAAACAGCAAGAATATCGTTAGGCTCTGTTACTTTCGGCAGTTTAGCATCCCAGATTAAAATATCTCCGCTTTCGCAGCACTTACCCGCAACCGTTACTGTATCATCAGCGGGTGCCAGTGCCTTATTAGCTACCATGCATTCATATTTAGCCTGATAAAGGGCCGGTCTCAGATTATCCGTCATTCCGCCATCTACAGAAATATACTTTCTTGTTTGGGGAATATCTTTGAAAGCACCTATCGTATAAAGGGTTGTTCCCGCTTCACCAACTAAAATTCTGCCCGGTTCCACCCAGATTTCCGGATAAGCCATACTAAGCCTGTTACATTCTTCAATAACCGTATCGACAATTGTATCAACAAATTTTTCAATCATTAGCGGTTCGTCTTCTTCAGAATATTTAATACCAAAGCCGCCGCCCACATTTAAAACATTCAACTGAAAACCATATTGTTTTCTCCATTTATCAAACTTCTGAAACATTTTGTTAATTGCTTGCGCAAAACTTTTATCATTAAAAATTTGCGAGCCAATATGGCAATGAAGCCCCTTTAATACAATATTCGGCGAATCACTGGTCATCTGTATCGCCTCTTCTAAGCTGCCGTTATTAAGGTTAAATCCAAATTTAGAATCCTCTTGACCAGTCATAATGTAAGTGTGGGTATGTGCTTCGACACCGGGCGTCGTCCTTAAAAGAACATCAATCGTTTGATGACGTTCCGCGCAAAGTTGATCCAATAAAGTTAATTCATAAAAATTATCAACAATAATTGTTCCTATTTTTTCATCTAAAGCCAGTTTAAGTTCATCCGGTGTCTTATTATTTCCATGAAAGTGAATCCGTTCAGGCGGAAATCCCGCCTTAACAGCAGTATACAATTCACCTCCGGATACAACATCCAATGATAAATCTAATTCATTTATAAGTTGTATCATGGCAATTGAGGAAAAAGCTTTGCTGGCATATGCCACTTGCCACGGTACTTCACGCCGCGAAAAAGCTTTTTTAAATTCTGCCACCTTTTCCTTAATTAATGCAATATCGTAAACATATAGCGGTGAACCATATTCCCTAACTAACTTTACAGTGTCTACACCGCCAATTGTAAGATGACCATTCTCATTAACTTCTTGTGTGCCTCGCATAAAAAATATTCCCCTTTCCTAGGCGGGCACTACTCCAACATGATGAAAATAAAGGAAACTTGGCTGGTGACAAGCCTCCCGGCGAAGTCAACCGCTTAGTACTCCAGAGCACAAGTCTCACTAGCTCACTCTGATCGCAGACTCGCTTTGCTGCTCTTATACTATCTTCCTTATCTTGGCACCTGCGTTGAGCCGCTTCATGCTGCCTAGATATAATTGATAGAGCAAAGAAAGCTTATGCAACGAAGTACATAAGCTTGTGCCGGTACCTCATTAGTCGGAATAGTACTCCACTACTTATATTATAGCAGTGACAGTTTAATGCTTCTTCAGCATTAACCCAGCAAATCATTTTTTGGGCAAAATGATTTGCTTCGGCAAATTGACCTTTCCGACATCTTCATAGCTGCCCGTTGCTCGATACCGTACTGATTCGTTTTGCGCCCCATACTCCTCAAATGATGAGGTTATATAAAAATTTATTTTGAATTATATCACACCTTATTTGAACATACAATCACTTTTTTGAACAGCTATATGGGAAAAACCCGCCAATCGGCGGGTTCATCAGTCTGTTTTACTTGGTTGTCTTGAATCATCAATGGACCTTACAATGCTCGGTCTTGAATAAGCAGTCGGCATTGCGGTTCTTACCATTATATTAAATAAGGCTTTTGGATTAAAAGGTATAAACGGCCAGAGATATGGTGTGTTAATATTTTTGATTTGGGCTAGGAAAATAATTATTAAAGTCGTTCCAACGGCAAATCCAGGAACGTCAAAAATAGCCGTAACTATAATCAGGAACACTCTAACCATTTTATTTGCCAAACTCAGCTCATAACTCGGAGTGGCGAACCCGCCAACAGCTGAAATTGACGTGTAAAGGATAACTTCAGGTAAAAATATTCCAACCTGAATGGCTACCTGACCGATTAAAATAGCCGCGATCAAGCCGAGCGCCGTTGAAAGTGCTGTCGGCGTGTGTATAGCAGCCATTCGCAATGCTTCAATTCCAAATTCAGCAAGTAAAATTTGCAAGAAGATTGGTATATGGTAAGTATGTTTATTTGGACCAATAAAGCTTAGCCAATGAGGGAGCAGTGACCCCTCCTGAACAAGCAAATACCAAAAAGGAACAAGAAAAACAGAGGCAAGCATCGCTATAAACCTGACCCATCTAAGAAAAGCGCCTGATGATGGCGTTTGTAAGTATTCTTCAGCATGTTGAACATGGTGAAATAATGTCGTTGGCAAAATGACAACACTTGGTGACGTATCAACAATCATGACGATATGCCCTTCTAATATGTGTTCAGCAGCTACATCAGGCCGTCCTGTATACCTTACTAATGGATAAGGGTTAAAGCCTTGCTTGACGATAAATTCCTCAATCGTTTTATCACCCATTGGAATACCATCAATTTCTATCTGTTTAAGTTCTTTTTTTATTGTCTTTAGAAGCCCGGGATTTGCAACGTCCTTTATATAACTTAGACAAACATCTGTTTTAGAACGTTTTCCAACTCTTATAAGCTCATTCCGGTAATTTTCGTCACGAACCCGTCTGCGAATCAGTCCTGCATTCAAAATAATATTTTCAACAAAACCATCCTTCGAGCCGCGAATAACCTTTTCAACATCCGGCTCTTCCGGCGTCCGGCCTGGATAATTCCGAACATCAACAGCAAACCCGATCGTCTCGCCGTCAATGAGAACAATGATTAAACCGCATAGCATATAAAGCAAAACTTCATCCAATGTTTTAATTTCCATCACTTGTTCATGAGCTAAGTGGTTTTTAATGACATCTTTCGTCTTCACATTTGGCCGATGGGTGTTAACCATTCTCATGAGTTCCCTAAATAACAAAATGACCATTTCTGAATTGCATAGTGAGTTGCAATAATACACTTGAATCTCTTCATTAAGGACTTTCATCTTGCGTACGCCGACGTCAAAGTTAGTAGCACCGATATCAAGCTGGTTTGTTAAGTATTGTTCATTATCTTTAATTCTTTTAGAGATCGGTTTTTTTTCTTTCTGATTGGTTGCGATGATAACCACTCCTTTCTAAAATGATTTCAACTGCTTTCGTTGTTATAGGAGATCCGTTTTCAACTTTATCAAGCCCCCTCATTTTGCCTATATCGCCTACGCCAACAATAACCGGGATATTTAGATGATCCAGAACATAAACTGTATCGCCGGAAATTCTGCCGATTTCTAAATCAGCAAGCCCTTCTTTATCAACCCCGTATTCTGTTAATTCGCCAAACTGATCAATGCTGACATCAACTCTTGTCCATTCACGAAAACTGCTATGGGAAGCTACCGCAATAGCGCCGAGCACATTGATTGAGGGGTGTGTTGCTACATACTCCAAGGCGGCCTCACCCGGACCTTTGCCTTTAAATCCGCAATCATCAAACATGACAAGCACTGGATCATAAGGTGTTTGTTGAATAAATTTAACAAGCTCCTCACCGCTTAGTTGTGTCGGGTTTCCTTCAGATTGCGATATACAGCGGCAGCCAAGTACTTTTGCGGTATGCTCTACCGCCTCGCGTGCGTATTTATCGCCATCGGTTATTAAAATGACATGCCGCTTCATTGGAATCACCCTCTCGGTTTAAAAATTAAGGCAACAATAAATCCAAATAAAATAGCGGAAGTTATACCTGCAGAGGTTAGTTTAAAGATACCCATTGCAATGCCAATATATCCATGCTCTTTTCCTTCAGCCATTGCCCCATGTAATAATGAATGACCAAAGCTTGTAATCGGAACCGTTGCTCCTGCTCCGGCAAATTCAATCAGCTGATCGTATAAACCGAATGCATCCAGCAATGCCCCAATTACAACAAATGTTACAACGATATGAGCGGGCGTCAGCTTACAGACATCCAATAATAATTGTCCGACGACACAAATTAAACCGCCGATAACAAAAGCTATAAGATATGCCATTTTACTGACCTCCTGCTGCT
This sequence comes from Scopulibacillus cellulosilyticus, assembly GCF_042665295.1. Taxonomy (NCBI): domain Bacteria; kingdom Bacillati; phylum Bacillota; class Bacilli; order Caryophanales; family Sporolactobacillaceae; genus Scopulibacillus; species Scopulibacillus cellulosilyticus. The sequence continues at coordinate 112,116 of NZ_JBHTCO010000001.1, read as the reverse complement.
TCAAGAACAACCCCGTGGGCAATACATGGAATTGTCTCTTTTTGTTGTGAGACTATTGGGTTAAATAACGCACCAGCCGCTACAACAAGAACACGTTTTAATAATCCTGAAGTGATTTGATTGGCAATATAACCGTATGTCACCACAGCAGAACACGCAGCCCCGCTGCCGCCGGCAAAAACCGGCTGATCAGGTCTATAAATCATTAATCCGCAATCTTGGTGAACACTGTCAACGTTATATCCTTTTTCGTATAACAATTGCTTAACAATCGGGCTGCCAACACTGGAAAGATCACCTGTAACGATAAGATCATAATCATCAGGCTGTCTTCCAGTATCTTTCAGATGAGCAGCAATTGTATCAGCAGCTGCAGGCGCCATTGCCGAACCCAAATCATTGGCATCTTTGATACCCCAGTCAATTACTTTGCCTATTGTTGCTTCTTTAATTAAAATCGGCGAAGCCTCTTTACTTACTAAAGCTGCTCCGGCCCCTGTCACTGTGAAAGTTGCTGTTTTCGGCCTTGATCCGCCGTATTCGGTAGGGTAACGGAACTGTCTTTCAGCCGTTGCGTTATGACTGCTTACTGCGCCTATAACAAAATTTGCAAAACCGGAATCAACGAATTGAGCTGCGATAGCCAGTGTCTCCATTGATGTTGAACAAGCGCCAAACATCCCTAGAAATGGAATTTGATTTTCTCCTGCTACAAAATTTGATGTGACTGTTTGATTTAATAGGTCACCGGCTAAGAAAAAATCTATATCTTGCTCCTTTTTGCTTACTTTTCTTAAACAGTGGCCAATTGCTTCCCTCATTAAAGTCCTCTCCGCAAGTTCCCAGTTTGATTCACCGCAGTGCATATCATCATACGTTTGATCAAAGCTGTTTCCCAGAGGACCTTGGGATTCTAATGGACCAGCCGTGGTACCGGTGGATGACAGGTAGATATTGGTCATAAATTTCCATGTTTGCTTTCCCATTTTCGGCATAATCCCGCCTCCTTTAACCGAGTAAATTATTAATAAATAATCGTATAACGCCAAGTACTGCTGCCGAAACGACACCAAACACGATGACAGCACCTGCCAATTTGAATAGATTAGTTGCAACTCCAAGAACAATGCCTTCACTCTTATGTTCAAGAGCAGCTGATGTTATTGAATTCGCAAAACCGGTTACTGGTATAAGAGAACCCGCACCCGCAAATTGACCGATCTTGTCATAAATACCGAATCCAGTAAGTAAACAAGCAATAATAATTAATGTTCCTTGCGTTGGGGCCCCTGCTGTTTTTTCTGTAAAGTCAAAGAATCTTATATAAAAATTCTGCAGCAATTCTCCTAACAAACAGATAAAGCCGCCTACAAGAAAAGCTTTAATACAGTTCATAAAGTAATTTGGTTTCAATTGGTACGGCTTAATATTTTTTTTATAATTTGTTTTATTATTAAGTTGACCCATGGAATGACCTCCTCATTATTTGTCAACAAATATTGTCCAGTGAAATAACGATCCGAAAACCTTGCCCAAAACAAGAGCCATTAATAAAATAAGTATTTTTTCATTTATGCCTATCCGTTTAGATAAAATCGGCAGAACATTAAGTACTTCTGTTAAAGCAGCTGCCAGCATTCCGACAAAAATACCCGATGCAAATCCTATTGGAATTAAAATCAAAGATATTAATGTTAAATGAATGTCCCTTAGACCGAACCATGTACCGAATAAAGTACCAAATACAATACTCCATTCATATTCCCTAATAAAATGTAAAGTCTTAGTTAATTGTGTTAAACGGGGAATAATGCCAAGCACAGTGAGAAAAGCGACAAATCCGCAGCCTACTGCCAACCCGCTTGAAAAGCCAATAATGATAAGAACAACATCTTTAATCATGATGTTTCTTTAACTCACTTTTTTGCTTTTCTTGTACAATGACATACTGATCTAAATCTTGTTGATAATTAAACATTTCTACTTCTAATGGACTAGGTTCCTCATTAAAGCGCTTTTTAAAAATATGATTGAAAAAGAGTATCATCCCAATCCCAATACCAAATGAATATGGGATCTGTAAAATCAGCGGTTTATCATTTATTTTCCCAGTTATAAGGTAATAAATTTTTTGATGAACAGCCCTCATAGAAACATCTTCATGAAAGTTCATAATGGTTAATGAAGCGCCTATAAATAAAAGCAGCCAAACAATGATAAAAAACAAAGGAGCAATCTTTCTTTTTCTTGATTCAACTTCAACTATTGTTTGCGGCGGACCAATTGTTTGGATATCCAAGTCCGGATACTGTTGATATATTTCATTAATGACATCCATAACATCAATGACAATAAATGAATTGTCCTCTGGAGTAACACGGTAAACAGCCAACTGATTGAGCCTTTGCCTTAAATCATCAGGAGCAATAATTTGCGCCATTTTGTTAATTCGAATAACATCATTAACCTTCGCTTTAAATTTTTGCCGTAACCGAATATAAATGACAGCAGAGCCCATTGCTATTTCCCCCTCGTATAATTAGTATGGATTGGCTTTTTTACAAACATTCTTCCGTCTTGTATTATCCATAACTTTCCATAAAGAAAACTTGCCGATTGGCAAGCCTTAAAAGGCGAAGACAGAGGCCTAGTTGCACTGATACTTAAGACCTAAAATTGGCCGCTGCGTTGAATTGGCATCCGCTGCTGCCAATTTATAAGCTTAACGTACATAAAAAAGGCCAGCTGGTTAATCAACCATCTGACCTTTAATATCATCTAATATTTTCTTTTCTAACCGGGAAACTTGTACTTGTGATATACCTAATCGTTTGGCTACCTCAGACTGCGTCTGGTCTTTAAAATATCTGAGGTAAACAATGAGCCGTTCTCTTTCCTGTAAGTGCTGAACAGCTTCTCTTAAAGCAATTTTATCAAACCATTTATTTTCATCTTTATCGGAAATCTGATCGAGCAAAGTAATTGGATCCCCGTCATTTTCATAGACCGTTTCATGGATCGAAGAAGGTGTTCTAATGGCTTCCTGAGACATAATAACATCTTCAGCAGAAAGCTCTAAAGCCTCCGCGATTTCATTAACGGTCGGATTTCTTCCCAATTTTTTTGATAATTCATCTTTTTTCTTTCGAACCTTATTTCCAGTTTCTTTTAAAGATCTGCTGACTTTAACTGTCCCATCGTCCCTGATAAACCGTTGAATTTCACCGATAATCATCGGTACGGCATACGTTGAAAATTTCACATCGTATGACAGATCAAATTTATCAACGGACTTTAAGAGACCGATGCAGCCAATCTGGAATAAATCATCTGATTCATATCCTCTATTCAGGAACCTTTGAACAACAGACCAAACCAGTCTCATATTTTTTTGGACGATAAGATCTCTTGCTTCCTTATCGCCTTTTTGGCTTTTTTCTATAAGCTCTTTGATTTCATCATCGTCCAGTAAAGGTTCCCGAGCCTCTTTTTTCAAATCGAGATCCATTGGCATCAATCTCCTTAATTACATAAGGCTTTACTTTTGGATAAATGCTTAGTCAAATAAACTGTTGTTCCTTGTCCTAAAGCGGTATATACGTCAACGTGATCTACAAAATTTTCCATAATAGTGAAGCCCATTCCTGACCTTTCCAGTTCAGGCTTAGTTGTAAACAAAGGCTGACGGGCTTCTTCGAGATTTTCAATACCTACACCTTCATCCCGAATCGTTAAATTAACTGCCCCATCAATTAATTCCGCCTTAATGTAGACTTTACCATCAGCTTGATTGTTATATCCGTGAATGATGGCATTTGTTACGGCTTCTGAAACGACTGTCTTGATTTCGGTTAATTCATCCATCGTTGGATCAAGCTGTGCTACAAAAGCAGCCACTGTCACCCTTGCAAATGATTCATTTTCACTAACAGCCGTAAATTCAAGTGTCATTTCATTTTTCAATTAGGCCACCCCCAAAGTCTGTAGTGCATTTTGTTCATTTTCCTCTAAACGAAGGATTTTAAACATTCCAGACATTTCAAATAACCTGCGAACAGCTGGAGATATTGAACAAACTACCATTTCGCCGCCTTGACTCGAAATTTGTTTGTAACGGCCTAAAATAACACCCAAACCAGAGCTGTCCATAAATTGCAATTCCCCAAGATTTAAAAGAATATGGTGTATGGGCTGCTTTTGTAGCACTTCATTGACTTGATTCCTTAATTTTTCCGACGTATGATGATCAAGTTCCCCTTCCAAGCGGATGCACAAAACCTGATGCTTTACCTCCAATTCAATGCGAAGACTCACTGACTTCTCCTCCTCACTTCATCGCTCTTTAAATCAAGTTCAAAAAGGAGGACAAACAGGGCCGATGCCATGTTTCCCGGACTTTTTGAACATCTTCTCATAAACCAATTTTTCTATATTAATATCGCTGATTCCTTCATCATGACAAAACTAGTGGGGTTTCGAGGGGATCTAACCCCAATTCGTCATTTTTCCAATATTTCTTTTAAATAATTGCCACCATGAGGCTTCTTTAATATTTTCAGCTACAACTAAAGGCGTTTTCGATAAAGTCTTACCTTTACTTGTCACTGTATAATAGCCGACTGTTGTACCTTTTTTCATAGGTGCATGCAAATTTTTATTGATTTGTATCTTGGTTTTAATTTTATTCTTATCTGTGCCTTTTTTGAGAAGTAAAACAACACGGTCCTGTGTTATTACAGGCACCTTTCCTTGTTGGCTTTTGCTGACTTCTACTTCCCGAACCACGTGCCCGGCATTAACCAATTTTTTCGTTTGATAATTGGCAAAAGCATAATCAAATAACTTTGCTACTTGCTTATTACGTTCTTTTGTAGTCGGTGCTCCCATGACAACAGCAATCACCCGCATATCATTTCGTTTTGCTGTTGCTGTTAAGCAATATTTTGCTTCATTGGTATAACCTGTTTTTAAACCATCTACTCCTGGGTATGTTTTAATCATTTTATTTGTATTAACTAACCAAAATTTTTCATCTGAATTTTCTCTTAAATAATCTTCATACTTTGATGTGTATTTTAAGACTTTCTCATAGTGTAATAGAGCCTTTGCCATGATAGCCATGTCATGAGCTGTAGAGTAATGGTTTTTCGCAGGCAAACCGGTTGGATTTTCAAAGTGAGTATGCTTGAGACCTAAATCCTTAGCTTCCTCGTTCATTTTTTTTACAAAATCACCTTCTGATCCTGCGATATACTCGGCCATAGCCATAGAAGCATCATTGGCAGAGCCGATTGCAATAGCTTTTAATAATTCATTAACTGTCATTTCTTCCCCAGGCTCTAAAAATACTTGCGAACCTCCCATAGATGCCGCATGTTCACTGACTCTAACCTTATCAGATAATGAAATATCGTGGCGGTCCAATGCTTTAAAAATAATCAGCAATGTCATGATTTTAGTCATGCTCGCCGGCGGTAACTCTTTGTTTGAGTTCTTATTAAATAACACTCGTCCAGTATCTTTTTCAATAAGAATGGCTGATTTAACTTGATCTACAAGCTTGTTATTTTGGTTATTTTGATCATTTTGCTTAGCCCAAGTAACTGCCGGCATTGTAAGTGACGAAAAAAAGATCATAAAACTTGTAAACACTGCCGCAAACGCCTTCATCTGCAATCCCTCCAATCCATAATCTCTAATATTCTTTCCAAAACTTTCATGTTTATACAAATTAGTGATCAGCAGGGAAGCTTTTTTCTGAATAAAAAATAAGCAACCGGTAAAGGTTGCTTATTTTTTATTCTCCCATTTTCTGTACAATTGCTTTAACTAACTGAACGAAAGTCGCTTTAACTTTTTCTGTTGTTTCGATGACTTCTTCATGTGATAACGGCTGATCAAGAATCCCGCTTGCAGCATTGGTAATGCAGGAGATACCCAGGACTTCTAAGCCGCTGTGCCTTGCGACAATCACTTCCGGTACAGTTGACATTCCGACAGCATCACCGCCAAGCGTACGAATCATCCTTACTTCTGCCGGCGTTTCGTAGCTCGGGCCGCTCGTTGCATAATAGATCCCTTCTTTTATATCTATTTGATGCTCGCCTGCAACACTCTTTGCCATTTCGATTAAGTCTTTATTATAGACCTCTGACATATCCGGAAATCTGACGCCAAGATTTGTTTCATTTGGCCCGATAAGCGGATTCGTACCAAGCATATTAATGTGATCATTTATAATCATTAAGTCGCCAGGTTTAAAAGAAGTGTTAACACCCCCAGCGGCGTTAGTTACAATTAATTGCTTAACACCTAAGGCCTTCATGACACGGACCGGGAATGTTACCTGCTTTAAATCATAGCCTTCATAAAAATGATAGCGCCCTTGCATAGCAACAACCGGTACACCTTCAAGTCTGCCAAAAACAAATTGCCCCGCATGTCCTTTAACAGTTGACTCCGGAAAATAAGGAACCTTCTGATAGGAAATGGTTACAGCTTCAGCCAGCTCATCAGCCAATACACCAAGCCCCGAACCTAAAATTAAACCAATTTTAGGCTGCTCCTTTAATTCCGGTTTGATGACATTCATTGCTTCATTTATCATTGTTTCCATTGACATTACTTATTCGCTCCTATTATTAAATCTCGTCTAAAAAGCTTGTACCATGTTCAGGCATTGGAATATCGAACTGGTCGCTGATTGTCGCGCCAAGGTCTGAGAAAGTATGCCTAAGAGGTATTTCATGACCTTCTTTTATGCCATTATAATAAACGAACAATGGTACAAATTCTCTCGTATGATCGGTTCCCGCATGGGTTGGATCATTACCATGGTCAGCAGTAATAATCAGACAGTCTTTGTCGGTCAATTTCCCAAGAATTTCAGGAAGACGCCGGTCAAATGCTTCAAGCGCTTCACCGTAACCAATCGGATCACGGCGATGGCCGTATTTTGCATCAAAATCAACAAGATTCAAGAAAGAAAGCCCATGGAATGGTTTATCCATGACGGTTAACAGCTTGTCTACGCCGTCCATATTATCTTTGGTACGGATGGCTTCGGTCACACCCTCGCCATCATAAATATCACTGATTTTACCAAGAGCGATAACATCAAAATGTTGATCTTTCAGTTCATTCATAACAGTATGACCAAATGGTTTCAGTGCATAATCATGGCGGTTAGCTGTTCTTTCAAATTGTCCAGGCTCACCAACAAACGGACGTGCAATAACCCGTCCAACCATATATTTTTCATCTTTTGTCAATTCACGGGCAATTTCGCAAATACGATACTGTTCATCAATCGGAATAATATCTTCATGTGCGGCAATTTGTAGCACTGAGTCAGCGGAGGTATATACGATTAAAGCACCTGTTTCCATATGTTCAGCGCCAAGTTCTTTAATAATTTCCGTACCTGAAGCCGGTTTATTACCGATGACTTTTCTTCCTGTCTTCTCCTCAAGCTGCCTGATTAATTCATCTGGAAAACCGTCAGGAAAAGTAATAAATGGGTTTTCAATTTTGAGGCCCATAATTTCCCAGTGACCGGTCATTGTATCTTTACCATTTGATGCCTCTTGCATGCGGCCATAATGGGCTTTTGGATGTTCAACAGGCGTTACCCCTTTTATATCATTTCTAATATTCCCCAACCCAAACGTCTCCAAATGAGGCAGTTTAAGACCATTCATTTTTTCAGCAATATGGCCGATAGTATCAGCACCCTTATCCCCAAATTTCTCAGCATCAGGCGCTTCGCCAATGCCCACTGAATCTAATACGATTAAAAAGATGCGTTCAAAAGCATTTTTTTTCATATCTTTATTTACTCCGTTTCCTTATTTGATTAATTAAAGAACACCCTTGCAGCAATTTTAAGCTCTGGGGTGATACGTTGTATAAATATCCTTCAAGCGCTGCTTCGTCACATGGGTATAAATTTGCGTTGTTGAAATATCAGCATGTCCCAGCATTTCTTGAACAGAACGCAGATCAGCACCGTTTTCCAACAGATGAGTCGCAAAGGAGTGTCTTAAAGTATGAGGAGTTATTGACTTTGTAATACCCGCATTTAAAGCCAATTGTTTTAATATTTTCCAAAAACCTTGTCTTGTTAAACGATTGCCATGGTGATTTAAGAATAAGGCATCTTGCTGCTTCTTATTTTTCAATAATTTTGGGCGTGCTTCCTCTATATACTGCTTCATTGCTTTTAAAGCCATACGTCCAAGAGGAATAATTCTTTCTTTGCTTCCTTTTCCCATACAGCGAAGAAAACCCATTGTTAAATGGATATCTTCCAAATTAAGCCCCATAAGTTCGGAAACACGAATACCGGTCGCATACAGCACTTCAAGCATTGCCTGATCTCTTAAACCAATGGCTGTCGCGGTCGCAGGCGCAGCAAGCAGCGCTTCAACTTCACCTAAGGACAGAACCTTCGGCAACCGGCGCTCAGCTTTCGGCACGCCGACATGATGGGACGGATCATGATTAACAATATTTTCTCTTAATAAGAATTGATGAAAACTGCGGATGCTTGCGGTTTGACGAGCTAAGGTCGCAGGCGCCTTTCCTTGATCTTTTAATTGATATAAATATTTGGTAATCATTGTCCTGTTAATATCTTGCCAATTAGATACCTTCTCGACATCTTGTATGTAAGCTGAATATTGATTAAGATCCCTGCGGTATGATTGCATTGTATTATTTGCCAAACCACGTTCTACATGCAAATAATGAATAAAATCCTCCACTTGGTCTTTCATGATTTTATTCCCCATTTCTGAAAAACTCGATCAAACGTCCAGACCAATCAGTCTTTTTATTGGAATCAATAGGTTCATAGACCTTAACAGCACGGCCGCTCGGCTCATCATACTTGTGATAGCTTTCGTAATTATGATCAAGCCATTTCAAACCAAAATAAAAAGCAACTGTGCATACAGCAAATAAAACGGTTACCTTTATTGTATCAAAAATAATTTTTAATCCGTCTTTCATTTTTGTACACCCCATTGGCAAAAATCATTATTAGTACAAGATATGCCAATTTTAATAGGGTTTATACATTAAAAAACCTTCTCCTTTCTGGAAAAGGTATATCATCCATTATCAACATATTTTATTAATCATCATTTTCTTTATGCTTTGCTTGACAACGGTGACAGATGCCGTGAAAGGTTAATCTATGATCCTTTATTTTAAAATTCCAGTCTTTTTCAACGACTTTCTCAACATCCCCTAATAAATCTTCTTGTATTTCATCAACTGCCCCGCATTCAATGCATACGAGATGGTGATGAAAGTGTGCCGCCCCTTCTTTTCTTAAATCATAGCGTGAGACACCATCACCAAAATTAATCTTATCTACTACCTTTAATTCAGTCAATAATTCAAGTGTTCGGTATACTGTGGCTAAGCCGATTTCAGGCGCTTTTTCTTTTACGAGGAGGTAAACATCTTCAGCGCTTAAATGATCTTCTTCATTTTCCAAGAGTACTCTGACAGTTGCTTCACGTTGAGGCGTTAATTTGTATTTTTGTGAATGCAATTGCTTTTTAATACGGTCTATACGGTTCTCCATACCCTAACCTCCCTCGCATTCTATACAAAATTATTATAGACTTTACGAAAAGAGGTGTCAAATTAAAATAATTATAATTTACATTTTATAATAATTATAATTTGCAATTGAATTAACCAATAATGCCGCGAATCAATATTGGGGAAAGGTAAGCTTCATACGCTGATACAACAAACATCAGCAGACTGACAGCAAACATTAATAATGCATATCGAATAAATTGCGGTAAAAGCGGTTTTTTACGTGTCCTCATTAATAATTGCCGGAACATTTTAAGTGAAAAGCTGACTGAGACAGCCCCCATGATAATAAATGCCGGAATGACTATAAGATTTTGCGGAAAAACACTCGCCATTGCCACCCAAAAACCATGAAATCCCATTTGATTAACTAAAAAACCGACAGTAAAACCAATAACAATCCCTTTTAAAAATAAAAGTATGAAAATCACCGGCAAGCCAATCACTGATAGACCAAGCACCCACATAAATCCGAGGTATTGAACATACTGCAGGAAGCTCTCACTTAACATTGCTGAAGGAACAGCTATTTTCCCGCCAGACAATTCTTTGAAAAACTGATTTAAATAGTCAAATAAGTTTTGCTTCGCTTCATAAGGCAAACTATTGACAATAACCGCCCCAAAAATAATGCCGGTAAAAAAGAGAACAATGACAAACGTATAAATTGAAAGATTATCTTGAATATGCCGTGTCGTCCATTTTCTGATTTCCCTGCTGTTCATTTTGACGCCTCCCTTTCATAGACTTATAAAGAGTCTATTAAGGGAGGTGAAAGTCTATGACAAAAATCTATTAAAGAAAACTCGGCTGGTGCCAAGCCTAACAGCGCAGGCAACTGCCCATAGTGTAAAAAATTTAATATAAAGAATTTCTTAAAATTAACTATCCTTTAACCTTACCGTACCTGCCTGCCCCGCCGGTTTCCAATGATAATTCCCCTTTTCTTGCTTTAATGATGAATTCAGCTGTTTTCTCCCCAACGACTTTTATTAATTCTTGCTCTTGCGCCTTATGCATGACATTCATTTCCGTGCCAAAGCGGTTAAGGAGCTTTTCTAAGGTTTTCGGACCGACTTTTGGAATAAATTCAAGCGGCACTTGATGAACATAAGGCGGCCGGTCCGGGTGCCGTTCTTCTTTTTTTAACTCCAACAAACGATCATAGACACCTTTAATGACACGTTTATGACCGCAATTTGGACAGCGGTCACCTTGTTCGTGACTGTTAAGCACCGTAAAACAATTCGCACAGCAAGTACGGTGATATTTGCCCAATCGGGGATTAAGACCATAATTACAAGCAACGCTGCGTCCTTCTATTGCTTTTAAAGCATAAGAAAACTCTTGAAAAGTCGGCTCATTTAATTGAAGTTTTTGATATTCTCTCGCAATTTTCTTTAACGAATGGGCATCTGAATTTGTTAAAAATGTATAATGATGAAGCTCTGGAATTTGATCCGCCATTGAGGTATCTGAACTTAACCCTAATTCTACAGCGTCAATCATTTCGGGATGAAATACTTCTGTTAAAGTACAAGAGACACCTGAACCATATAAACTTTTAAAAGGTGTAAAAATATGCGCGGGAATAAATAAACCGCCAAGTGATTTAACTTTTTCTTGTAAAACTTTTGCTGATCCTAAAAATCGTTGTGTACTAAGGGAAACATTTGTCATATATTTTGATAACCATAAGCTGAAGACTCGCATTTTTTCAAGTGTCGGCATAAAGGCCAGAACGTGAATCGGCCCTTTTGTTGTCTCATCATTAATTTCAATTTCGGAACCCAGCAGCAAAGTTGTTGAACGGTATTTTAATCCTCCGCCTGTAAGAGGTTGAACTAATTCATCTTTAATCATATCTTCTAATTGCCTTATAACTTCCGGAACCTGTGAATCAATAACACCGACAATATCAATTCCTTTTCGGTCTGACGCTTCTTCTAATATCCGATCAATTGTTAACGTTTTTGCACCGGTTATTTTGACAGGTTTTCCGCTTTGGGTTCTGCCAATATGAATATGCAAGTCCGCAAAGTAAGTGTTCATACAAGCCATTCCTTTTTGCATAAAGTTCAAAAGGAGAACATTTTACAATTGTTCTTTTTGAACATCTATTTATTTATTGTGCTTCATCAGCTGCATATACTGAACAGCATAAACGGTTTTCGCATCAAATATACGATGGTCGTCCATCATTGCCATGGCCGTTTGCAAATCTACTTCTTTATTCACAAGAAATTCATCCTCATCTAATTGCTGCTTACCTTTTTTTAATGAATCTGTAAAGTAAATATGGACAAGTTCATTCGCAAACCCAGGTGATGTATAAAAGGAAATAACATGGTTCATTTCTTCGCATTGATAACCTGTCTCCTCTTCAAGCTCCCGTAATGCTGTTTCTTTAGGATCTTCCCCAGGTTCAAGCTTCCCGGCCGGAATTTCATAAATAACTTTTTCAAGCGGTTTTCTAAATTGCTTAACTAACAGCAGCTTTCCTTCCGGGTTAAGTGCAATAATAGCAACCGCTCCTGGATGCTCGACAATTTCTCTTTTACTTTTCCCGCCGTCTGGAAGGGTAACATCATCAACTTTAACTTTTATAATTTTCCCTTCATAAATCGTTTCTGAATGAATTGTTTTTTCATTTAATGTTTCCAAGAAAGACATTCCCTTCTTTATCAATCTTTTTTCAGTTTATCATAAGCATCATTTTCACAAAAAAAATAAATCCCTAATCAATATTGTTGATTATTTATATATCATTTGAATTCGTGAACTTTACCCCTTGAAAATATTGGTTGGAATCTCTAAAATTGATTTATCCCGATTGGCTTACGTAACCATCAGCAGGGGGTCTCCCCTGCTGGTGAAAAGTTCACTTTATCATCACAGAGAAATGGGGGGTAGGAGGATGGAATCATCCCAATCAAAGGAATTAATGCTCGGTGCATTGGCAGCTATAGGGGCTTATGTCCTCTGGGGAGTTTTACCTATTTATTGGAAGCTAATTGATGGCGTGACTGCTGAAGAGGTTCTTGCCCAACGGATCATCTGGTCATTTATTTTTATGTTTATCATTGTTTTAATCACTAGAAATATGCCGCTCTTAGTCTGCGATATAAAACAATTGGTTGCTACACCTAAAAAATTGTTCAGTATTATTGCCGCTTCCTTTGTTATCACCATTAATTGGTATATATTTATTTGGGCTGTTGGACACGGTCACGTTGTCCAATCAAGTCTCGGCTATTATATTAATCCATTAATCAGTGTATTGATGGGTGTTATTTTTTTAAAGGAAAGGCTATCAATGTGGCAAATTGTGTCTTTTATCATTGCACTTATCGGAGTATTGTTAATGACCATTGAGACCGGTACTTTTCCATGGATTTCATTAGGTCTTGCCTTAAGTTTTGGACTATACGGCCTTCTCAAAAAAACAATTCATTTACGGGCCATGACAGGTTTAACAATCGAGACATTTATCGTCGCACCGATCGCATTAATATATCTTGTCTTTTTTAATTCGCACGCTGGCCATTCAATGATGTTTGTAAAGCCAAGTTTGACTCTGCTACTAATGGGGGCAGGCATCGTTACAGCTATACCGCTGCTGTTATTCGCGGTAGGCGCAAACCGAATATCACTCACAATGGTCGGGTTTTTTCAATACATTGCACCGACCCTCATGTTGATTCTTGGTACTCTTCTTTATCATGAGCCTTTTAATAGAGATAATCTTGTTACCTTTATTCTTATTTGGGCATCATTAATTTTATATGCTGTTTCCAGGACAAAATGGTTAGTTATCATCGAAGATAAAATATTGCATAAGAAGCAGCACAGCTACACCAGCAAAAAATGCAGAAGCCAATAGGCTCCTGCATTTTTTGATAGTTTTCTAAAGTTATAGTGATCGAAATCAGTCCACACCGCGCATAAGACCATGAATTTTTTTCGATAGTAAAAGTAGAATGATCCCAATGATAATAGAAATAATTCCTATAACAGTAAAGTAAACAACTTCTGTATTAAAGTTAAAAAACTTAACTAATTGGGCATTAATGGCTTGCGCTGAAGCATCGGTTAAATACCACACGCTCATTGTTTGTGAAGCAAAAGCAGCCGGCGCTAATTTCGTTGTTGCAGAAACACCAACCGGAGATAAGAACAATTCACCTAACGTTACGGATAACAAACTGATGACAAGCCATAATGGATTAATAGCATGATGATTACCCGGTAATACGAAAGGAATGACCATAATTAGGAATGAGATACCAGACAAGATAACGCCAACAGAAAATTTCACCGGCGTAGATGGCTGACGTTTGCCTAATTTTGTCCATACCGCAGCGAATACTGGAGCCAAAATAACGATATATAATGGGTTAACGGACTGGAACCAAGATGATTGGATATGCAGCCAGCCAAAATCCAGTTTTGTTTGAGAGTCTGCGACTTCAGAAAAAATCGTTGATCCCTGTTCTTGAATACACCAGAAACAAATCGCTGTAATAAATAATGGTATATAAGCTACAATCCGGGACTTTTCATCAGCAGTTGTTTTTTTACTTGTGTACATAACAATAAAATAAACCAGCGGAATAATAATTCCCAAAATACTGACAACATAGGTAAATCTATTAATTGTTAATAATCCAGTTGTAATCGTTACAATTAATAAAATAATAATGACTAAAGCACCAATACCAAGACGTGTCAATACTTTAGACTTCTCATCCGGTGTCAATGGATTAGGAACATACCGTCCGGCTTGTCCCAAAGATTTTCTAGACGTTAAAGCATACCAAATCAGACCGATAATCATGCCGATTGCTGCAATAGAAAAACCTAAATGGAAGCTGTACATTTGGCCGACTGTTCCAACAATCAGCGGTGCTAATAAAGCCCCTGCGTTGGCTCCGGCATAAAAAATACTAAAGCCCGCGTCACGGCGATAATCCGTCTTGGAATACAAATCACCTACGATATTTGATAAGTTAGGCTTTAAAATACCCGACCCTAAAATAATAAGTGCCATTGAAATGTATAATGCCGGTACACTGCCGGGAACTGATAACGCCAAGTGTCCGAAAGCAATCAAGATACCGCCAAATATAATCGTTGATCGACTGCCCAAAATTCGGTCAGCGAGCCATCCCCCGATAATTGTTGACATATAGACCAGTGAACCATAAATTGACATGATAGACGCCGCTGTCGCTTTATCCAGCCCCAAGCCGCCCTTGGTCGTGGCATAATAAATATAAAATAATAGAATGGCACGCATGCCGTAATAAGAAAAGCGTTCCCAAAATTCAATTGAAAATAGGGTTAAAAGTCCTTTCGGATGACCAAAAAAGCCTTTCTGAGGGATGGTCTCCAATATTTTTTGTTTATCATCTGTCATAACAAGTTGCTCCTTTTTATGTGAAATTCTATGATGTTGGTTTTATCACTCAACAGATAATAGTATGAAAATTCCCAAAGCACCCCTTAAGTATGTTATCCTCTTTTATTTTGCCATTTCTTTATACTAACTTTCAAGAGAATGGAATAAATTTGTTAAATAAGGAAAATATCGAAAACGCGAATTATAAAAAATGCAGCACAACTCAGACAGCTATGCCGCAAGAAAATAATTATTTTTTGATTATTTTTTAAAAGAATACTCCCTTTCAATTTTGCAAATCCGTGTTGTATAGTGATCATACCAGACTTCTTTCCCTTTTTCTTGTGCCGCTTTATGAACCGCATGTTCTTTCCATTGTTTAATAGCTTCAAGTGATTCCCAATAAGAAACGGTTATTCCAAATCCCCTTTCATCCCTTGCGCTCTCGACATCAATAAATCCCGGCTGCTGTTTTGCTAATTTAACCATTTTTTCCGACATAGCATCATACCCTTTTTGGCCAACATTTGACCGCTTGGAAGAGAAAATAACTGCATAATATGATTCCATAACAAAGCCTCCCAATCATTCGGTTATTAAACTGTCATTATTGTTTTTCTAAAAAGTTAAATTATAATGATAACATTCAACGTCTTTGATATATTCGTTTGATTCATAGAGATGCTGGGCCGAATAATTATCAATGTCTGTTTGAAGCGTTAACCCTTTAGCATCTGTTTCTATGGCAAGTTCTTTCGCTTTGTCCAATAATTTTCCCCCCACCCCTTTTCTCCTTGCAGTTTGATCAACATATAAATCATTAAGTATCCAAAGCCTTTTCATGGATACTGATGAAAAAGACGGGTAAAGCTGCGTAAATCCCAATGCTTTTAATTCCGAGTCTTGTTCTTCTACTGCCAAAAAGATAATTGATTCGTTATTATTTAACCTTTCTCTCAGAAAATTTCTTCCTACAGTTATATTGGATGATTGCTTGTAAAAAGTTCTGTACTTATCAAAAAGCGGTGCAATAAGATCTAAATCATTCACTCCCGCTCTAATAATACGGATATTTTTACTTTCAGACATATGTAAACACCTCCAAGATTTTTTCAAAATTCTATCTTTGTTCACTCCAAATTACCTTTGTTAACGGGTCATGATATATTTATGAACACCTCTTTTCCGATTTTAAGTTTTTCTTATAATAAAAAATCCGATTATTCGACTTTTACTCCTGTATCTTTATATAATAAAAAATATAATCATCTATCAAGGGCAGGAGGAAAAGAATGAAGAAAAATCAATTAGGCACCTCTGATCTTTATGTCAGTGAAATTGGATATGGCACGATGTCTCTCCCCAAAGATGAAAAAGATGCTGTTTATCTGGTAAATAAAGCTATAGATAAGGGCGTTAATTTTATTGATACCGCGGACTTATACGATTTTGGGCGAATTGAAGAAGTTCTTGGTAAAGCCTTAAAAGGAAAAAGGGATCAGGTTATATTGGCGACAAAAGCCGGTAACCATTGGGAACCTGGGCAAGAAGGATGGTTCTGGGACCCTTCTAAAACCTACATAAAAGAAGCCGTTAAAAAAAGTTGCCAACGGTTAAATACCGATTATATTGATCTTTTTCAATTACACGGCGGCACGATTGAAGATCCTGTCGATGAAACAATCGAAGCTTTTGAAGAATTAGTCCAAGAAGGGATTATACGATATTACGGCATCAGCTCGATCCGGCCGAATGTTATTCGCGAATACGTTCAAAAGTCTTCAATTGTCAGCGTTATGATGCAATACAGTATCTTAGACCGGCGGCCAGAAGAAGAAATCCTGGACTTTCTAAAAGAAAATAATATTAGTGTCATTGCCCGAGGCCCTGTCGGTAAAGGTATTTTATCTGATAACGGCTTAAATAAAATATCTGAAAAAGGTTATCTTGATTATACGGATGAAGAATTAAAAACATTAGTGGCTCAATTAAAAGAGAAAACAAGCAGTGAACGCAGTTTATCTCATACAGCCATTCGATATGTACTGGCCAACCCGGCGGTCGCTGTAACTATCCCGGGAGCAAGCAGTGAAGAGCAATTGATCAGCAACATCCAAGCTGCCGAGTCCCCTGATTTATCTGATCAAGAGATTCAAGAGATTAGGGAGCTATCAAAAGCCAATCAATATTTACAACATCGATAACTTATATTACATATTTCCGGGAAGCAGTAAGGAAAGGCTATTATCCTTACTGCTTATATATTTTTAAGTTTCCTTTTAATCAAAGATAATTATTATGCAATTCTGAATTAATTATTCAATTTCGTATTGCAGCCAAGGTGAATGTTTCCCCCCCATCTTATCATAAAGGGCTTGGGCAACCGTATTATCTTTGGCAGTATCCCAGCTCATATAAGCAAAATCGTTAGCTCTAGTAAAATCTAAGCAGGTTTGAAAAAGCCTTTCGCCTACTTTGTTTCTTCTGGCAGACGGCAATACAAATAAATCATGCAATAATACGAATTCCTTAACATATAACGTGTTCATTGTAAAATACAGTGTCGCAAAACCAACTAACTTCTTATCTAACTCGGCCACAAATTGCGTCCCTCTTATTTTCCCGTTTTGCAAATCAATAATTAAAGATTCCAGGCCGCTCTCCTTTGGGCGCGGATATTCGTAAAAGTCCACAATATATTGATTCATCAAATCGATAAGCTCTGGGATGTCGTGAAAATGTGCTTTTCTAATCATTAAATCACTCATATATTGATCTCCCCTTTTCTTTGATTAAATTAATTAACTAACCTTTAACATGCAAACAGCATGCCAACAGGAAAGGGGCTTTAGAGTAAATGATGTAATCCTCTACTGCATCGGTTTCGAAAAGTCATTAACAAGAATTTTAACCTGGTCTCCTTTCTGAATTTTCCCAGGTCTTTCAACCGCACAAACGACGCCTCTTCGTTTATAGGCTGCACGGACAAATTGAGCGGCCAGCTTTGGCTGATTACCATGTAAAATTTGAATCACCTCGCCAGGCAATACGCAAGGCTGGTTTTCTCCCATACAAATTAACCCTGTTCCATTTGGAAATAGAATTCGTGACCCCATAGGTAATTGTGTTAGGTCAGAATAACCGCTTAATAATAGATTAGCCCCCAGCCATTCAGGCAGAACATATTCTAATCCCAACTTTTCAGCTATCTGTGAACATTCTTCAACAGACAATATTGAAATCTGTCTTCGATTTAAAATTTCTGTTCCTTTCGGATACATTGGTTGACGAGAATTTGAAGCAATTATCATACCGAAATGCCTGTCACCCGGGATGCCGCCAAATTCAAGGTTAACTTCTTCAAGCCGGCGCGTGATGAATGATTCCGGATGATCGCCTATAAGGACGGCATCAACGGTGGCTTCTAATGTTTTCATTTTGGTTCCTCCCTAACTATCAAAAAAGTTTTCTTTTATAGAGAAATATTGAATTCATCCACATATACTGCAGGTCCGGAAATTTCAATTTCCATAGAACCATTTACATTTCTTACTGCCACTTTCACGCGGCCATCCCTGTCAATTTCTTGTCCTTGTTCTATTAATAGATTTAACGGATTTGATAATTCATTTGTATTGATATGTTCAAAATAATACGCTCCCATCACCCCGGAAGCTGTACCTGTAACCGGGTCTTCTATCGTTCCGGAAAAAGGCGAAGAAAAATGGCGCGCATGCATTTGCGCATTTGCATCATACGTCTCTAAACAAAAAGGGTGAATGGAGGCTTTTGGCATTTCTTTTAAAATCGAAGGAAATAACTTGTTGCTAGGTTCCATCCTTTGGAAAGCATCAAGCGTTTTTATAGGGACTAGCAAAGTCCAAGTTCCAGTGCTTCCGTATAAAATTGGTAAATCTGTTTCTAAATCACTTGAATCGAGTCCAATAGAAACAGCTAAATCATCAAGTGATCCATTAAAAGCTTGAAATTCCGGCATTGCTTGTTTCATAGTTATGTATAATTGATCGTTGGAATGACAATTTATTCGTATTGGTAAAATACCTGCCTTCGTTTCAATAGTCAGCTGACACTTATTATTCAGCAATCCTTTTGTTTTTAGGGCATAAATAGCTGCTATTGTCGCATGACCGCAAAGACTCATTTCATGACCGGGTGTAAAATAACGAATTCTAATATCCGCTTTATTCGATTGAAGAGGGAACGCCGTTTCATTAAAACCTACCTTATAAGCAATTTTCTGCATGTCATCATCTGATAAATTTTCACCATCTAAAACAATACCAGCAGGGTTGCCTTTATTCGGTTTATTTGAAAAAGCATCATAATGATAAATTTTTATCGCATTCATTCAGTTAATCCCCCACTTTATTTAAGACTAATTATTGATATTTTAACCTAATCGTTTTTAATAAGAAAGGAATTGATTGTATTTTTAGAAAACAAACTAAATACTTATGGTAATCATAGCTGTTCAAAAAGAAAGCAGACCCATACCATCACTAGGGTCTGCAGAGATACAATTTTTCCATTTATTCTAATGTACGATTATTCTCATCAACAGAAAATTTCGCCGCTGGTTCCGTACTTTCACCTGGCAAAAGAATGCCATCTCCTCCGCAAACGGTGCAGCTGTATTGCCAGTTTTCGTCATCTGCCAACAAACCGGTGCCGTCACAGGCTTTACAAATATGATTTCTGTCCACCATAAAAAATTACTCCTTTCTTAATAAGAACATCATCTCTATTTCTGACGATCTCTTACCCAATTGATGAGACCGCCTTTTAACATAATGTCAATTTGTCTTTCTGATAAGGCATGGGTCACTTTGATCTTTTGATCTTTTCCTTTTAAATTAACAGTCAGTTCTTTTCCTTGTTGGATTTGATTTCTTAAATCGCTTAACTGAATCACATCACCTTTTTCCAAGAGGTCATAGTCGTTTGGGTTACTGAATGTAAGAGGCAGCACACCGAAATTAACAAGGTTCTGCCAATGAATCCTGGCAAAGTCTTTTACTAAAGCCACTCGTAATCCAAGATATCGAGGGGCTAACGCCGCATGTTCACGGCTTGATCCCTGGCCGTAATTAAAGCCGCCAACTATTGCATGACCGCTGTTGTTTCTCGTCGCCATTGCCCGGTCATAGTAAGTATCATCAACAATTTCAAAGGCGAACTTGCTTATCTCTGGCAGATTGCTTCGATACGGCAGAACCCGGGCACCCCCGGCGAGAATTTCGTCAGTTGATATGTTGTCTCCCATTTTTAATAAAACAGGGATCTCCAACTCATCTGGAAGCGCATCTGTTTCCGGTATGGAAGCAATGTTCGGTCCTTTCACGAGTTCAACTTTCTTGGCTTCTTCAGGTGAAAGAGGCTCATCTAATAAATCAACGTCAACAGTCGGTTGATCAGGCTCCTTAACTTTTGGATAATCGAAATCAAGCGTTCTTGGATCGGTTATTTTTCCTGTTAAGGCGGAAGCAGCTGCGGTTTCCGGGCTGCATAGAAAGACACTGTCTTCCCTTGTTCCAGATCTTCCGGGGAAATTACGCGGTGTTGTCCGCAAGCTGTTGCGGCCCGTGGCAGGCGCCTGGCCCATACCTATACAGCCGTTGCACCCTGCCTGATGGAGACGGGCACCTGCTGTTAGAAGGCTTGCAATATATCCATCTTTCACAAGATCAGTCAACATTTGTCTTGCTGATGGATTAATATCAAAAGAAATGCCTTTCGCAATCTTTTTTCCTTTTACCATTTCAGCAGCAACGGCAAAATCACGATAGCCGGGGTTTGCGGATGACCCTATATATGATTGGTAGATGTCTTCTCCTGCTATTTCTTTGACCGGAACAACATTGCCCGGGCTGGACGGTTTCGCGATCAATGGCTCAATTTCTGAAAGATTTATTTCTTCGTTAAGATCATACGTTGCACCATCATCTGCAACAAGTTCTACCCAGTCTTTTTCCCTGTCTTGACTTTTAAGAAAATGTTTAATCTCTTCATCCGAAGGAAAAACTGTCCCCGTTGCGCCAAGTTCTGCACCCATGTTGGCAATGACATGACGATCCATCGCGCTTAAATTTTTGAGCCCGGGACCATAATACTCAATAATTTTCCCGACACCGCCTTTAACATCATGGCGCCTCAGCAATTCTAAAATAACATCCTTAGCGCTCACCCAATCAGGAAGTTCGCCGGTTAATTTTACGCCCCAAATCTTTGGCATCTTTACATAAAAGGGTTCGCCGGCAATTGCCATGGCAACATCAATACCGCCGGCTCCCATTGCAAGCATTCCCATGCAACCGTTGGCACATGTATGGCTGTCTGATCCAAGCAATGTTTTTCCTGGTTTCGCCAGCCGCTGCATGTGTACCGGGTGGCTGACACCGTTGCCTGGACGGCTGAAATACAAACCGAATCTCCTTGTTGCACTTTGCAGGAATAAATGATCATCTGGATTTTTACTATCTTCCTGAATGATGTTATGATCTACATATTGTGCAGAAGCCTCCGTTTTCGCATAATCGAGCTTCATTGCTTCAAGTTCCAGCATGACCATCGTACCTGTAGCATCTTGTGTTAGTGTTTGGTCAATCTTTAATCCAATTTCATTTCCAGGCGTCATTTCACCTGAAACTAAATGATCTTTAATCAGCTTTTGGGCCACATTATATGCCATCCTATTACCCCCAAATGAACAGAAGTTAAATCAATCCATGTTATTTTTGTAAATAAGTGACATAAATATACACCGAAAGAAGACAAACCATTTTCTATATTTATTTATTCAATTGAAACTCTATTAAATAAGAAAAAAGCGTCCCCGCCTTCTTATTGTGACAAATAATAACTCGTTCAAGATAAGAACTTCCTGTTAAGATTTTTTCATTAAAAAATTAAAGAACCAAAACATAAAAAATTTGGTTCTTATTAGGTAAAATTACATTAAATTTTGTTGTTTAATACCCTTATTATCTTCATACATCTTTGTCTTTTTAGTCGTTAATAAAATCGAGACAAGAACGAATATAATCCCAATAAATTGCCAAACAGATAAAGCATCTCCTAAAACCGCAACACCTATAATAATAGCTACAACAGGCTCAACCGTTGCAAGAATTGAAGCTCTGCTCGATTCAATATATGAAAGCCCATATGTATATAAAATATAAGCAAGGCATGTTGGGATTAAAGCTAACCCAAAAATACATAATAAAACCTGCCATTGACCGAAAGCCTCACTTTTTCTCCATAAGCCGCCGGCGGGGATCATAAAGAGACTGGCAAATAAAAACGAATAAAAAGTAATCGTTAATGATGAATATTTACTGCTGACATACTTGCCAAAAATACTATACAGCGCATAACAAAAGCCTGAACCGAGTCCAATGATTAACACATACCATGAAATGCTCACATGATATTTTGGGAGAATGCCAACAACAAAGGCACAGCCGGCTAAAGTGAAAATAAGGGCCAGGATCTTTAATACGGTCAATTTTTCTTTAAAGATGATTCGGGACATTAATGCCACAAATAATGGTCCTGTATATAGCAAGATCACAGCTAAAGATAATGACGATTTGTTAATAACCTCAAAATAACACCAGTTAAAAAACACAATACTGCAAATGCCCGTTCCAATAAAATAAATCGAGTCTTTTATTTTGATTTTTAATAACTTGGGTTTAAAAACAATAAGGTAAATGAACATAACAATGAAGGATGAAATGACCCGGATGGCAACAACTTCCCATGGCGTAAAGCCAAATTGATAAAGCCGGGCCACAAACAATCCTATAATTCCCCATAAGGCAGCGCCGATGACAGCTACAGTATACGCCCTCTTCAGATTCATATGACCAAACACCTCAATTAAGTATGAAATTAAAAAACGATTTCATCAGTTTTTTTCAACTGTACAAACCCGCCGCCTAATATATTATTATGGTGTTCAACAATTTGAGAGCCCGAAAGCACTCTGCTGTCAAACGTACTGTGAGCATCTTCAACTAAGATATTATGATATCCCATACTAAAAGCCCTTCTGCATGTCGTATCAATACAAAATTCAGTTTGCATACCGGCTATAACCAAGCTGTCTATATTTCGCAGTGCCAGTTCCTCTTGTAAATTAGTCTTATGAAACGAATCGCAAGTTGTTTTTTGTACAATAATGTCATCCTTTAACGGTGTAATTGCGGAATGAATTCGCCATGTGAAACTGCCTTCGGCGAATTGGTCGTCAGCTTGTTCGGTATGCTGGATATAAATCACAGGCATTTTTGAATCACGTGCTTTTTTTATTAGATTTCTAATATTATCAAGTACCTTTTCCCCATTAAATAAGGCAGCGTCGTCATGTAAAAACATTGCGTTTTGAACATCCACAATCAACAAAGCAGTCCCCTTACTCACTCCATCACTTCCATTCCAAATTTTAATTTCTTAAGGTATAAGATATTAAAATTTTCCTAAATTTAAAACCCTTCGTTATAAAGAAGTTGAATCGATGCCAAATTCCTCAAGTATTTTAGAATGGCCAAGTTCTGTCATCCGAATTGATCTGCGAATGGACCCGCGCTGAATCCAGCCAAGATCAATAAGACGTTCGGTAATTGCTAGTGCCAATGGACCGGCTATATGATGCCTTCTGACCGTCCAATCAATGTGATGCGGGACAGCATTAAGATTTATTTTTTCCGGTAGAGGATCGATGCCAAATTTTTGTAACCATTGTTTCCCCTTTTCGGTAACTTTATATACTTTTCCAAAATCCCGAAAATAGCCAAGCTTAAGCATTGCATCTGTTAACGCTACACCAAGCTCCCCGGCAATATGACCATAGCAGGTACGTGCGAAACTAAGCGCTTTTTTATGGCTTGATTCGCTCAAAGATCTAACTTCAAGAGGCGGTGAAATGACTGCAACAGCTTCAATAGCGTACGCAACTTCATGACTTGCGAGGCTGTAATAACGATGCCTTCCCTGAGTTTCCACAGTTATTAGAGATCCTTGTACTAATTTTGTAAGATGGGCACTTGCTGTCTGAGGCGTTACTTTTGCAATCTTTGCAAGTTCACCTGCTGTTAACGCCCGTCCATCAGCTAATGACATAAGGATAGATAAACGCGTTGGGTCACCCATTAATGAAGCGGTTTCAGAAATACCTGAATACATTTCCATAAATACTCACCCCCAATGGATATATCAACCAAAGTATATCATCTTAATATTTCGATGCCACGTGAAATATTCAGGATTTATAATAACAGCAGCAAAACGAGGCGGAGTGATTCGAGCAATGAAAATCGGACTAAAAAGAAAAATAAATGATCAAATTGTTATCTTTACAGCTGGTATAGGTTTATTCTTATCCACTCTTGACACAGGTATTATTAATGTAGCACTCCCTGCACTTGCCCAAACCTTCCATTCTTCGATTTCAGTTATCTCATGGACAGTGACACTGTATACTTTGGTCCTTACCGGAACAATCATTATATTCGGGAGGTTAAGTGATAACGTTGGACGCTTAAAAGTTTATTCCTTGGGACTAATTGTATTTTTACTCGCTTCAATTTTATGCAGTCTTTCGCATTCACCGGGCCAATTAATCTTATTTCGGGCTATTCAGGGAATAGGTGCCGCAATGCTTCAGGCTACAGCTGCCGCAATTATTACAACAACTATCCCAAAAGAAAGAATAGGGTCTGCACTTGGTACGTTAGGAATGCTAATAGCTGCAGGTCCTGTTCTCGGTCCAAGTCTTGGCGGACTTCTCATATCTATAGGAAGTTGGCGGTGGATTTTTTTGATTAATGTTCCTATTTCAGTCATTGGGCTTTCAGGGTGTGTCCTTATAAGAAAAAAAGTAAAGGAATTACGTAATAATTTTAAACTCGATCTTATTGGCAATATATTATTATCTGTTTCTATTTTATTCATACTTTGGGGGCTTTCCATATGGCCGATAAAAGGCCTGTTAAGTTTTTATACGGTAATTCCTTTTGTTGTATTCATCATATTATTCACTGCTTTTATTATTTGGGAAATTCACACTAGGCATCCAATTATCGATCTAAGGTTATTTAGGTGCGGTAGCTTGTCGGCATCTATCTTAGCTGTGCTAATTTTCGGAGGCGCTACATCGCTGGGATTTATTGTTCCTCCATACTTTTTGGAACATGTCAAACATCTCTTACCATGGCAAACAGGCATTGTAAACTTATCTGCACCGATGGCACTTGTGATCTTTTCCAAAGTGTCCGGTCAACTTATAAAAAAAGTTCAAACAACTCATCTGATGATCACCGGTATTTTAATTATGGCCAGCGCCTATGGCACTCTTGGCGGAATGGAAGTTAATTGGAGTCCTTTCTTGATCTCAGGTATTTTATTTATTTACGGTATTGGAGCGGGACTCTTCCAACCTCCTAACACTGCAGCTATTATGGGCGCTGTACCTTATGAAATCCAAGGAACTATCGGCGCTGTCCAGCGAATGGTTCAAAACTTGGGAATTGCACTATATACAGTAATAGCTACAGCGTTGATTCAAGGTCACTCACATAATGGTATCAACGATTTAATGAATGGCTATCAGGGAGCATGGATTTTTGCCGCCATTACATTGGTTTTAAGTCTGTTGACTTTTGTTTTTGTTTTCATTCGATGTCAGGTTAAATCTATTTAATAGAAAGGCCGACAAATCAATCTGCCTTTCTTTAATTCTATATTTATATCTCAGAAAACTCGCGCCACTTATTTGTTTATCCTGGCTGTTCATAGTAAATCCGCACTTCCAGGACAGAACCCCAATTTTAGTATATATATATTCTTTTATTTAAGTTATATAGAATTTGGAGAAATCCGGGGAAACCGAGAGATCGTTGTTATTGATTATAAGCCCAATTCCCATTATACCCAGCATCAAAAAAAGCTTCATATCAGTGAATTTAACCTAATATCGATTTTTTCATTTTCGTTGGATCCCCTAAGATTCATTATGTAAAACACCTATTGTATAGCTAAGAATGGGAATAGTTTAAAATAATATTAAATTTTGTATTGTTTAATTATAGATTTTTTAGTATTTTAAGACTAGGGTTTGGAAGAAAAACGATGAAAATTGGAAGGGTGTTAATTGTGATAAATTATGATGGACGTAAATTTGTATCAATTGAAAACACAGCAAATGGAGAAGTATATTCAAAAACTTTTTTTGAATATAAACAAGAAGGCAAAATACTTTCAGCAACCTATAGTGGAGGAGAAATTGTAAAAGGAACAATGATAGGAATAGTAAAGAAAAATGGCTGCTTACAGTTCAGATATAACCATGTAAATACCAAAAATGAGATAAAAGAGGGTCAATGTTATTCTACACCGGAAATTCAATCAGACGGAAGAATTAGGCTGCATAAAAGTTGGGAGTGGTTTGATTGTGACCAAAGTGAAGGAAAATCCATTGCAGAAGAAGTCATATAACTAAATGCCTTATAAAGAAAACTTGCCGGTTGCCAAGCCTTAAAAGGCGAAGACAGAGGGGCCAAGTTGTGCTAATAACTTCACACCTAAAATTGGCCCCTACGTCGAATACCATCTGTGTTGTCAATTTACATAAACAATCATATGAATGATAAACAATGGGATGGGTTAAAGCACCCATAAGCATTTCGATTATTCGAACCCCCCGCAAGAAACCCCCTAATTTATTTGGAACCCTTGGCATGGGAAAACCCTGCCGCCATACGGCAACAGGGCATCATGAAAAATCAAGGATATTATGTAAATGTACAAAACGCCAAGGCAACTCTAACTCTATTACACTTTAGAAATGCTTGGTGTGGAAATTATTTAATAACTTTTTTATCTGCATGTCATATAGTTAGATTATTTAATGCAGTACAGAACTCATTTCCATAAAGATGTTTAATAAAGATTGTTCAAACCCGTATCGTTACGTTGTGAAACTGCTCCATCCGAAAAATAAAGTTGTTCAGTTTAAAAGTAAAGAACATAAGACCTATATTACGTAGGAAAGAAAAGATAAAAAAAACTAGAAAAAAATCTTTGTATTAAGGGGAATACTTTATTTAAAAAGGTTGATAGGAGCATCCTATGATTAAGATCATAGCCCGATACATTCATATGGTAATTAATAAACACTGTTACATAGCTATTTTATTTGGTTGGTTATATACAGGATTTGGGCAGTTTTACAACGGGCAATATTTAAAGGGGTTATTATTTGTAATATTTAATACCTTCAATAATCAATATGGACATCTCAATCAAGCTATGATGTATAGCTTTACGGGAAATATTGAATCCGCTAAACAAATTTTAAACTACCAGTGGATTTTAAATTATCCAGCATATTTTGCTTATGCCCAGTGGGATGCCTATAAATTTGGATTTATAAGGGATAATTCTGTAAAACCACCTATCTCACATGCCTTTCCATTTATTTTGGCTGCTATGCTCTCAACGGTAGGAATTATTTATGGTTCATATTCGATAGACCCTATTTTTGTGGGATTAGGAGGCTTTTTATTAGGTATGGTTATCGGGGCAATAATCATAAAAATATCTGAAAAGTATAGATAAAATTATTTCTTAAATCGAATATTGCCGACTTTATAATGAATAAATTTAGGAGATCACATTTTTATTCTTTATCTAATGATAAGGAACATTTGTGGTCTCCGTGTGTTTATTTTAATAATAAAATTAAATTATAAAACACTTTGTGTGGTCTTCAGGCAGTAAGATCAAGAGAAAAGAAAAGCGGTAAACTAACAAAAAAAGTAAAGATAGGAATAGCGATTTGAAAGCAGGATTATACAATTAATCATTTAACGATGACTTCGCTTTACCATCATTTTTTCTAAATTTTTTATGAGTTTCTATACGGTAAGGAAGATGTAATTTCCAATTAAATTTGATTGCCAACATGCGTATAGTCACTATACAGAAAACAACTAGTGTAAGCTGAATTGGATGAATCCAATCCAACCAAGCACACAATCCGCATATAAGCGTTAAAACGGCATGGATTTCTTCTTTTAAAGCAAGGGGTTTTCGGCCTGCCAGTATATCTCTTATCATGCCTCCCCCTAATCCTGTAAACATTGCAGATAAAAGGATCAAACCTAAGTGGTCATGCGCATACTTAGCTGATAGTGCACCTTGTAATGCAAAAGTCGCGAGGCCAATAGAATCGAAGAATAACCCCCATCTTTTCCAATGATGAACCCATTTTAGCGGCAAAAATACAATAAGCGTTAAGGTTACAAATACGACAGCTATTGTATTTGAATCCCACACCCCGGAAACTGGTGCATCAATGATAAGGTTTCTTACAATGGCACCGCCAAAAGAAGTTGTTAATCCCAACACAAATATTCCTATAAAGGAATATTTTGATTCAATCGCTACTAACGCACCACTAGCTGTATACGCAATGATTCCAATGACATGTAACACGACCCAAGACAATTTTCAGCCTCCAATTTCTCTGAAAAAGTAAAAACTCCTCCACAAGGACAGATGTCATAAGCGACACTGAACCTTATAGAGGAGTAATAAATTAGCAATTTCGTACTAATATACCATTCCAACATCATTTAAACAGCTGATAGAGCTATGGCAAACAATACCAAAGCCCCAACGGTGTTGTTTCTAACATTAAGTATAAATGATATTGCGCTGTTCGACAAACAAAAATTAAATACTTACTCTTGTCAATTGGCTATTATTTCTAAGAAAAATAGGACGAACATAATTTTTCGTTTTAACTTACCTTTTTATTTTAAAAATTAATTATCCTCTTAAAAAGCTGGATTCCGCCGCCGCTGACAGGTGGAATAAAAGCAACAGTTATCTCCTTCTTTTATTCCTTCTTGATTTGTTACAAAGCTTTCATTTATTGCCGTCATGGAAGTTTCACTTTATTGCAAAGAATCTTCAGCATTAACAATACGTTCAGGTCTTGTATAAATATTAAACGAATCCCCGCGAATAAAGCCTACTGTTGTAATGCCTAATCCTTCCGCCAGATTTAAAGCCAGCTCTGTAGGCGCCGATTTTGACAATACAATTTCACAACCGATTTTAGCCACTTTTAGTAAAATCTCTGATGAAATCCGTCCGCTAAAAACAATGACTTTTCCTTTAATTGGGATATTATTTTTTAAACAATAACCATATATTTTGTCTAAGGCATTATGTCTGCCTATATCCATCCTTCTCAAGATAATGCCATTTACATCACATAAAGCTGAGTTATGGACACCACCGGTTTCTTTAAAGGTTCGGGCAGAACTTTGCAGCTCATCCATTAGGCGAAAACAATCGTCAGGTGCTATGCGTATATTAATATCATTCATTTTTTTGGCTGTTAAAGCATCATTGATAAAAACAAACCCCTGCCTGCCAGCGCCGCAGCACGAGGTAATGTAACGTTTATTTTGAAAGGTTTGATAGTAAGGATTCAACTTAACCGTTTCCACGTGCACATATCCTTCTTTTTCCTGTATCCAAATCTTTTTTATGTCCTCATACTTTTTTATGACACCTTCTGATGCTAGATAGCCGATGACCATGTCCTCAATATGCTCTGGTGTGCAAATCATCGTAACAAATTCTTCGCCATTGATTTTAACTGTCACTGGAAATTCTGTAACAACAAGGTCCTTTTCACGTGAACATTTTCCTCTGGAAAAACGAATAATTTCTCGTTTTGTTTCTGTTGATCCCATATTACATGCCCTCTTGCGTTATATCTTTATCAAAAATAAACACAGAAACTGCTATATCCTCTTCAACTTTCATGTCGGAAAATAGATGAACTAATTTAGCTCCGACCAATGCTTCCATGTTCGAAGGAGGTTTAACAGCATACATATCTTGAATCATTTTCGTTCTAGCAGAATGAACCATTTCCACCCCTTCCTTCGTAGATGTAATAAACCGTTCTGTCGGGGTTAAATTGCCATATAATTTTGTAATTGCCATGTTCTCTACAAATACGGTATGAATCCGTTCAGGTCCCTTTCCAAAACAGTCTTTACGGAGTTTACGTATGATATCATTAAATTCATGAATAACTTTAGACATATCAATGACCACTCTCCCAAAAGAATACGTGTCTCATTTTACTCCAAAATTTTATTATTACAAATCAAAACATTAAAAAAGCTAAAACCTTAAAACAATAATTGAATCTTTTTAAGGTTAGCGTTAAAATAACAAATGAGTCAATGTTGATGGATTCATAATAATGCGTTGTTATGTTTCTATCTTCTTAAAAAAATCAATTAATTTACTGGACTGGATTGGTATATTAGTAGGCTCTGCTATTAAACTATTCCACCATGATAACACCGCTTTTTTCTAATAGCTGGTGATCATGGTGGATTTTTTTTACAAAAAAAAGGAGGCAACATGATGAATGATTCATCCTTCCGCATCAGAATTAACGATGTAGAATACAAAGCAAAGCCAGGATCTACCATCATCGAAATTATTAATCAAAATAATATTGATCATCCGCAAATTTGCTATCTCCCCTCAGTAGACCCTATTGAGACATGCGATACATGTATTGTTGAAGCGGATGGGGAACTGGTTAGAGCATGTTCTACGAAGGTTACTCCAGGTATGGATATAAAATTAAACTCAAGCCTTGCCAAAGCATCACAAACAGAAGCTATGGATCGTATACTGGCTAACCATTCTTTGTACTGTACCGTTTGTGATAACAATAACCGGAATTGTAAATTACACAACACAGCAGAAATGATGCAAATTGAACATCAAAAATACCCATATACACCAAAAGTCGATTCCAGTGAAGTTGATATGTCACACCCTTTTTACCGTTACGATCCTAATCAATGTATTACGTGCGGGCAATGTGTAGAGGTCTGTCAAAGTCTTCAAGTCAATGAAACACTTTCTATTGACTGGGAAGCTGATCGTCCGCGCGTCATTTGGGATGATGGTGTACCAATCAATGAGTCTTCATGCGTCAGCTGCGGGCAATGTGTCACTGTTTGTCCTTGTAATGCCTTAATGGAAAAATCAATGCTAGGTAACGCAGGCTTTATGACCGGACTTAAGCCTGATATGTTAGAGCCGATGATCGATCTTGTAAAAGAGGTTGAACCCGGATATAGCGGGATTTTTGCTGTATCAGAGGTTGAAGCAGCAATGCGGGAAACACGTACCAAAAAGACAAAAACAGTATGTACTTTTTGCGGTGTAGGCTGCTCCTTCGAGGTTTGGACTAAAGGCCGTGAGATTCTTAAAATTCAACCAAGTGATGGCCCAGTAAATGCTGTATCTACATGTATCAAAGGAAAATTCGGCTGGGATTTTGTCAATTCTGAAGAGCGTTTAACAAAACCATTAATTCGTAAAAATGGCGCTTTTGTTGAATCCAGTTGGGAGGAGGCATTAAGCTTAGTGGCCCAAAGATTTGGTGCGATTAAAGATCAACATGGAAGCGGCTCAGTTGGCTTTATCTCTTCTTCCAAAATTACAAACGAAGAAAATTATCTTATCCAGAAGTTGGCACGGCAAGTCTTTGAAACGAATAATGTCGATAACTGCTCCAGATACTGTCAATCTCCTGCTACCGATGGTTTGTTACGAACAGTAGGTATGGGCGGCGATGCAGGTACAATTAAAGATATCGCTGAAGCAGGTCTTGTTATTATTGTCGGAGCCAATCCCGCCGAAGGTCACCCAGTATTAGCCACTCGTATAAAACGTGCCCATAAACTGCACGGACAAAGACTTATTGTATCTGATATTCGCAAAAACGAAATGGCTGAACGTTCCGATGTCTTTATTCGCCCTAAGCAAGGAACCGATCAAGTGTGGTTAATGGCTGTTACTAATTTCATGATTAAGCAAGGCTGGCATGATCAAAAATTTATTGAAGATAATGTAAACTTCTTTAGTGAATATAAGGAAATACTAGAAAAATATACGCTTGAATATGCGGAAGAAAAAACAGGCATTCCTAAGCATACACTCATTCAAATAGCCGAGATGATTCGCGATGCTGATGGAACTTGTGTGCTTTGGGGCATGGGTGTCACACAAAACAATGGCGGTTCTGATACCTCCGCAGCGATTTCGAACTTATTACTTGCTACCGGCAACTATCGTCGTCCAGGTGCAGGCGCTTACCCGCTCCGAGGTCATAATAACGTACAAGGCGCATGTGATATGGGGACTCTTCCAGGCTGGCTGCCAGGCTATCAGCATGTAACTGATGATGTTGCCCGGGAAAAATTCGAATCTGCATATGGTGTGAAAATTAATGAAAGTCCTGGTCTTAATAATATTGAAATGCTTCATTCAATTGAAGCTGGCAAAATGAAAGCTATGTATCTCGTAGGTGAGGATATGGCATTAGTAGACGCTGATGCAAACCATGTGGATAAAGTGTTGTCACAGCTTGATTTCTTCGTTGTTCAAGACATCTTCTTTTCCAGAACCGCACGGTATGCTGATGTTATTTTACCTGCAGCCCCTTCGCTTGAAAAAGAAGGAACATTTACAAATACAGAACGCAGAGTACAAAGATTATATCAAGCATTACCTGCTCTTGGAGACTCCAAGCCAGATTGGTGGATTATACAAGAGGTTGCTAAACGACTAGGTGCCAACTGGGACTATAACCACCCTAGTGACATATTTGATGAGATGGCAAGTTTATCACCTATCTTTGGAAAAGCAAACTATCAAGTTCTTGAAGGTTGGAATAGCTTCTTGTGGGGGAGTCATGATGGAGAAAGCACCCCTCTTCTCTATGAAAATGGCTTTAACTTTCCTGACAAAAAAGCACGATTTGCTCTCTCTGATTGGGTGGAGCCATATGCATTCTCGGAAGAATTTGACCTTCATATCAACAATGGAAGATTGCTGGAACAATTCCATGAAGGTAATATGACTAATAAATCAGCGGGCATACACTCAAAGGTTCCTGAAACTTTTGTTGAGGTATCTCCTGAACTTGCCCGGGAGCGCGGCATTCAAACCGGTTCTCTTGTCCGTCTTGTCTCGCCTTTTGGATCAGTAAAACTAACATCACTTGTAACGGATCGTGTGCAAAAAAATGAACTGTTCTTGCCTATGAACTCCGTTAACAAAGAGTCTGCGATTAACTTTTTAACTGGTCCAATTTACGACAGCCGTACGAATACACCTGCCTATAAACAAACTAAAGTACGGATGGAAGTGCTAAGTGCTGACGGAAAAGATCCACTGCCTAAAACCAACCCAAGGGATAAAAAACGTCATCCGCAAAATGGCGTTGAGGTAGAGCGCAAATGGCATCGTCCAGGTTATGTCCATTTGACAACTAAAAAAAATAGGAAGGATGTTTTTAATGGCCCAACCAATTACAGACATTCATAGACCTGCCTTCACAGAAGAGCAGCAAACCGAAATGAAACTCAATAACTTAAAAAAGCAGTTTGCTAATAATGAAGAAGGCTTAAATAAAATTCTTGATATAATTGAAGAGCTAAATGATATAGGTGTTCTAGAAGCTGCAGATGCCATGCTGCATGCAAAAGAAAACATAGCCAAAATTGTTTTAGAACAAGTGTCTAGAGAGCCTGTCACTAACCTCCTTAACACAATTATTGGCGCAACTGGTGAGATTATGAGTTCTGATCCAGAACAAACCAAAGCACTTATCAGCAGTGCCTTGGCGGGTATAAACGAAGGGCATCAATTTGTTCAAGCTGACAAAAAAATCCGGGTCATCGACCTCATGAAAACATTAAAAGACCCTGATATTAACCGAGCCATTGGCTTTGGTATCTATTTTCTAAAAGGAATGGGAAAACAACTGAAAGAATAGGCGTGTCACACTAAATGGATAAGCCGTGTGCTATTATAGCATGCGGCTTATTTATTGGCTTGGGATTTCAAACCTTGTTGTGGCAACATTTGGGATCACTTTGACAATTCTCAAATACATACAGGATTCTTCTGTTAAGTGCCTTTTCATTTTCTTCTTGTTTGGTACCTTCACAAACCTTCATTAATTTCTCCTTATCCCCATAATTTAACAGGCTAATAGTATCATATTTCTTATTATTAAACGGCGTAACCATTATATGAATGAAACAAGAAACACCAACATATGGTCGGTGTTTCTATAACATGGTTCTCCGCGGTTATTGTGACAACGTATATCTTTCAATGTATTTGTTTTAGTTCATCAATTAATTGTTGTGAACGTTTGGCGTTCCCTTCAGCAAAATTTCTTAAACGGATTTGTAACTCCTCGTTATCATGAACTCGTTCAGCTGTTATCAAATACACTCTCATCATTTCTTCTTCCATTTGAAGTGATTCTTCTAGAATCTTGCGTAATGATCGAGCAGATACCCGATCTTCTCGATCATGATTACGGTCATAATCCTGTTGATGGCTCATCGATACACCTCCATGGAAAAAGTTTTCCCTATTCGCAAACTATACATACTTATGATACGGTTAGAGGTGTTTAAACATTGCAGCTTTCGTTACGAAAAAATCCTGCACGTTATAAACCCGAGCCTATTTACTAATTCCAAAGCTAAAAAACAATAGTATTCAGCAGGATCGGGAACAAGAGCTTAAATGTATAACATATAATGGTTTAAGGTTATTTTCAGCTGAAATTAAGCAAATTATATCCCGTTAAATTTCAAAGGGAGGAAATGTATTGATTAGAACACTGGCAATAACGAATGAATTAGATATAATGCAAGATGTTCCTCTTGAAGAATTGTCAGACTTAAAGTTTGCCTGGTACTGGGTTGATTTTAATTCCCCAAGTGAAGAAGAAGCTGTCCTTTTAGAAGATCATTTTCATTTTCATCAGTTAGCGGTTGAAGATTGCTACCATTTATTACAAAGGCCTAAAATTGATTATTATGGGGATTACAACTTTTTTGTCTTACATGCTCTTAATCAAAAAACTTTAAAACCCGACGAAGTAGATCTTTTTGTTGGCGATAATTTTATCGTTACCTTTCATTATGCTCATTTAAGAGTAGTTGATACTGTTTGGCAAAACGTATTATCCAATAAGGAGATTTGGCATCATGATTCAAGTTATATTAGCTATATGATCATTGATAAGTTAGTAGATGACTATTTTCCTATAGTTCATCAAATTGAAGACCAGCTAAATCTAATTGAGGATAAGGATGAAAAAAGCGGGGTTTTGATGGATGAAGTGTTTGATATTCGAAGTGACTTATTAAAACTTCGAAGAACGATTGTGCCAATGCGTGATCTTTTGTATCAGATCCTAAACTCTGATCGATTAGATATTATCAAAGAGCATAGGGCCTACTACATTGATATCCATGATCATTTACTTAAGCTTGCGGAGATTATCGAATCAAACCGGGATTTGACCTCGGATTTACGTGATAACTATCTCTCATTAAACTCTTTTCGAATGAATAAAATCATGTTTACATTAACGATTATTACATCCGTTTTTATTCCGTTAACGTTTATATCAGGTATTTATGGTATGAACTTTACAAATATGCCTGAGCTTCATTGGCGATATGGATACTTCATCGTGCTTGGGGTAATGGCCATTATCGGTGTCGCTTTGGTTTTATGGTTCAAAATAAAAGGTTGGTTCAATGTTTTTAAATGATTTCAACGATTGCACCCAAATTTTTTATCGTATTCTTTAAACTCAAGAAAAACGTAAGGGTTGAGTCCAAGCGTTAACTACTTTCATCTCTCACCTTTTTGCTATTAAAAAGCAGAACTGGGGCCCAGGAGCAGCGCAGTGGGACATTATACCTGTCCCACCGTCCCGTTTTCATTCAAAGCTTAAACATTTTCGAGATAAGCATTCACTTTAAAATCTACGTTTAAATTGGGGTAATATTTTGTTCTCCAGTCTTTTAACTCATTATAGGGAATTTGATTGCGGAAATATTGGCCAAATCCAAAAAGATCAATTTTTTTCTTTTGTGATTGTTTTAACATGTTATAAAAACGGTTTTCTATAACCTTTTCAAGTTTTTCTTTTACTTTTTTGTCGTTTAATCCTTCCTTTTTTTCTAAGATGGTGATACCTAAGTTTAAATGAAATGACAATGAGGGTTTATTTTCCTTCATCAAAAGTTTATGTTGCAACGAACTGTCTGAAACCATGACACTAGTAAAATCAAAGGTCTCTGTTTTTCCACTTGCACCTTGATTTTGAAATATATTATATATTTGAGTCTCGTCAGGACTGATCTTCCCAATTATTTCTCCATTTTTTAAAATTGCTGAGCCATCATATCTTAATACAGTATTTTTTCCAGAACGTACAACTGGAACCGCTATATCTTTTGTATATGAAAACAAACTTTGATAGACTTCCCAAATGGGAGTTCTCGAAATTTCAGGTGCCCACCCAGCACCTTTATTAAAGTAGTCAAATAAAGAAGTTGCATTTATGCCCAACCTTTTATTAATGTTTGTTAATACATTGTTAATATTGTCATCAGTAATGGCTACCATTGCCTTTGTCGGTACTTCTCCTGATTTCATTAAAAATTTTATAATACCTTTCATTTCCTGCTGATTAGTACCTAATTTTTTGTTAATGATAATTAACCCGATATGTGAATAGTCTACGGCATACTCCGAATTCACCCGGATTTTGCCAAGTACGCTTGCAACTGTCCCGCCTTGTCCCGTTACTACCCTTGAAATTTGCCCATTCTGTTCCGGTATCGGAATTTGTAATGTTACCTTATAACCTTCTGTATTTTTCTTAGAAATTCCCATAACTAATGGCAGAACCCTCTTATCTATATCTTTATTGTCCCAACAGCCGCTAAGAATGAATAACGAAATAAATACTGCCATGAATTTATACAAATTATGCTTAGTCATGTTCGGTCACGTTCCTTTGGGTTAATACGCCATAGAAAAAAATAGAGACTGGAATAATGATCATCGCATACAAATTAATCATTGTATCCCATCTTAGTAATTTCTCAACCCAAGCCCAATTTGTTAAAAATAATGCCATAATAAATGCAATCAATGAGAAAGCTGTAATCCAATATGATGTTTTTATAAAATGACAATCGATCATTTTCCACATGATTCGCCCGATCATCCAAAGAATAGCGCTGTTATAAAGAATCGTAAATGCGGAAAATGAAATGCAGAAGAACATGGCTGCACGATTCAGCGCAAACCACCTGATATCAACCGAATTGATCGCGTCCATAAAAGAGAACTGAAATGTATGAACCGTTTCAGCACCAAATATAAAGAGTGGTATGTACACGAAACTTAAAAAGAAAATTGTAACGATGGCCCATGCCAAAGAAATACGACTAAAGTTAATTTTCGATTTAGAGGCTATTAATCCCAAAAATAACAATGGTGAAATTCCTAAACTATAAAGAAAGGGCTTTTTAACGATAAATTTAAAGGATAATTGCCAGATGGGAGAAGCATTATGAAAGTCAAAGTTCGTAATAGATGAAGCGATAATAAAAATAACTAATGGAATGGCTGTAAAAAATATAAAATTAGACGAGCGAAAAATAGTGGGCAATCCTTTGACAGCCGTGTAAGCGGATACGTAAAAAAGCAGTGCCAGAATTGCCCAAAAAGGTGTACGCGGTAAAAAAACTAACCTGATAACCTCAGTATGAATACGTAAATTAAGCCCAACAATGACAATCAGGTGAATAGCAAACGGAATAAGTATAAGGAAAGCAGCCCATCTTCCCATTTTCATATAAATATCAATAACATCTTTATTAGGAAAGTAATTTAACCCCTTTATATAAATCAAAATTAAAATAAGTTGAAACAAGCTTTGGCATAGAACTACCTCCCAATGACCTGAATAAGTTGACTTGTAAATAAGATCGGGATAGATGATATACCCTAAACTTAACTGCATATTGATAAAAATAATACCGACTTGCCATCTTTGAATCACTTTGTATCTCCTTTTTGCTTCAGGTTAAACGCCGTATATGGAAAACCATTTGACGTTAGACTTGTTAAATAGATACCTATAAAAGTAACACCAATAAATGCCCCAAAAATACCATAAATCGATGCCAAAATTAAAACAGGATATCTAAGCAGACGAATATAAATGGAATTTTGCATACCCACTATTGTCGAACCTGCGATCACAATAGCGGTAATCACAATAATCAATAAATTACTCACTAATTTTGCTTCAACAACGGCCTGACCTAATATGACTCCGCCAACCATTGTAACGGCAGGCCCTACACTTTTTGGAAGTCTTACAATCGCTTCTAAAACTAAGTCGACAAGAAAAACCATTAGGATAGTTTCAAGTAAAGCCGGGTATGGAACGCCTTGTCTGCTTTTTGCGACGAATAAGGCAAAGTCAATTTTTAATACTTCAGGATTAACG
This sequence comes from Scopulibacillus cellulosilyticus, assembly GCF_042665295.1. Taxonomy (NCBI): domain Bacteria; kingdom Bacillati; phylum Bacillota; class Bacilli; order Caryophanales; family Sporolactobacillaceae; genus Scopulibacillus; species Scopulibacillus cellulosilyticus. The sequence goes on along the minus strand of NZ_JBHTCO010000001.1, from coordinate 73,612 downwards.
GAAATTAAAGCGACATATAATGCTGGAAGGGTCAATGTAGTAACAGCCCCAATAACCCTTATGGAACGCAGCATAAGTGCCAACATGAACGGGAAATTACGATCACTTGCCAAACTAAACATATCCCATATCAATTGAGGAAACACAAGTGCATAAGGATGATTATCCAGAAATATAACGATTCTGTTTCTTTTTAGATAATGAACAGCTTGATTTGGAAGTTCAGTTGAATACAAGTGACTCACAATATATCTTTTCCCATAACCAAGGCACCTATTTAAATCGTCAATCGTTTCGATATCAGATTGAATGTTTTTTAATTGCTGATCAACTCTTTCAACAAGACTGCTTTGGGCACAGCCATTAATATATAGCATAGAAATTTTCCGTTTTTGCAATTTGCCGACTTCATAAGAATAATGGCAAAGACGGTCAGTGTTCAGCCATTTTCTAATCAAACCTACATTGGCCTTTATATCCTCTACAAAAGCATCCAAGGAAGCCAGAATAGGGCTCTCACTTTTAGGTTCATCAATGATTCTTTTTAAATTCAGTGAAACGGGTTCTATTACCGCATTATGTTTACCGTTTCCAACAATGATCACCAATTTCCCTTTCAACAAGGCTTTTGTGATATACTCCAGATTAGCATCAAGCGTCTCACTTAGATTATTTAGCAGGTTATGTACAGAAGTGGATGACCTGGCGATTTGTTGAATATATAATTTGGATTGATCTAAATCGACGAGCGTTTTAAAGCCGATAAGATGCAGCACTGTGTTCCCGAATTTTTCTTTTTGGATAAAAAAATCATCGTTATGAATAAACTTCTCTTGAATTTCCTGTATTAAGTTTCCCATTAACACACCTCTAAAATGAATGTTTTTTTATTTTTAGTCGTTATTTGTGCTTTTATACTTAATCATTCAGTCCATTAATTCTTTTCATATCTTATCTGTTGCCGGACCAAATTTTTCTGTTATGATAATAGAATAATAGACTATTCAGAATAGAAATGCACAGATAAAAAAGTGCTTTTAAGGAGTGGGAGAATGAAGGCCGTATTTTTTGACCTTGATGATACATTGCTTTGGGATTCCAAATGTATAAAAGAAGCGTTTGCGGCAACTTGTTCAGAGGCTTCAAATAAAATTGGGATTAATCCAGATGAGATTGAGGAGCATGTAAGAAAGAAAGCGCGGACGATTTACGCACAGTATGATGTTTATCCGTTTACAAAAATGATCGGCATCAATCCTTTTGAAGGTTTGTGGGGGACGTTTCATGATGGGACATTTGAATTTCCTAAACTGGAACAGATTGCATCTGAATACCAAAACCGGGCTTGGACAGAAGGACTTCAAGACCTTGGCATTAACGACGGAGAAGTTGGTAAAGAATTGGCTGTTATATTTAAAGAAACAAGAGAAAAGCTTGCCTTCCTCTATCCGGAAACATTGGACGTTTTAAAAAATCTAAAAGAGGAATACCGTCTTGTGCTGATTACGAATGGTGCTCCGTCACTGCAAAATCATAAGTTGAAAACAGCGAACGAGCTCCCGCCATTCTTTGAAAAAATTATCATTTCCGGCGATTTTGGTAAAGGGAAACCAGATCCTGCTTTATTTGAGCATGCCCTGGCTGAAACGGGGCTGAAAAAAGACGAAGCGATTATGGTCGGAGATAATTTAAATACTGATATTAAAGGAGCCAACTCTGCAGGAATGAAGTCAATTTGGATAAACCATCATGGTGCTGCGGCTCCTGATGATAATCAACCGGCGTATGAGGTGAACCGGTTGAAAGATATCCTTCCTATCTTAAATCAGCTGGAAAAAATACCCATGAATACCTAAATATATAGGATAACCCAGTGTTTTCTTTAAGCAAATAGAATAAAGCAGAACCCATAAATCTTGGGTTCTGCTTTATTAACGATTAAACCGGAACACCTACAAAAAATTCTTCATATAAAGCTTGAACAGCCCGATTTTCATCAACTTCCTTAACACCGAACATCATGCTTACTTCTGAAGAGCCCTGATTAATCATCTCAAGGTTGATGCCTTCCCGTGCCAAGGCGTTAGAGGCTCTTGCTGCTGTCCCGACGTTTCGCCGCATACCTTCTCCTACGACCATAATGATAGCCAAATTATGCTCAATTTTTACATTATCTGCCTGAAGCTCTTGTTTAATCCGTTTTATAATATTTTCTTCTTGTGCAAGGTCCATTTGATCTTGTCTTAAAATAATCGAAATATCATCAATCCCTGAAGGCATATGTTCAAAGGACAAACCAAAGTCCTCTATGATATGCAGGAGCCTGCGTCCAAAGCCAATTTCTCTATTTAAAAGATATTTGCTGACATAAATGCTGCAGAATCCATTATCACTTGCAATGCCAATAACAGGACCATTTGTGTTTTCACGTTCATTTACAATTCTTGTCCCAGGTTTTGACGGATAATTCGTATTTTTAATATTTACAGGTATTCCTGCCCGGAATGCAGGCATTAGTGCTTCATCATGAAAAACGGAAAATCCTGCATAGGATAATTCCCGCATTTCCCGATAAGTTAGTTCACGCAGTTCTTTTGGATTTTGAACCATCGTCGGATTGACAGAGTAAACCGCATCAACATCTGTAAAGTTTTCATATAGATCAGCTTTTGTGCCATTCGCCAAGATTGAGCCGGTAATATCGGACCCGCTTCTTGAAAAAGTAACGACTTCACCTTCCTTGTTATAGCCGAAAAATCCAGGAAAAATCAACACACCCGGACGATTGCGAAGTTCAAACAAAGCCTCATACGATTCAGGCAAACATTGGGCATTGCCAGGCTCGTCGCTGACAATAAGCCCTGCGTCTTTCGGATTGACATAATAAGCTTCGATGCCTCGAAGTTTGAAATACGCGGTAATTAATTTCGCATTATTGTCTTCACCGCTCGCTTTAACAGCATCCAAATATTTTTGCGGATGTCTTTTATCTCCATTTAATGATGCTAATAAATCATCATGAATTTTTTTTGTAATTTTATCAGGAAGTCCTAACTCTCTTGCAATAAGAGCGTATCTTTCCACAACCGCATCAAAGGAAGACTTCCCCTCCCCAAATTGCAAATATGTTTTGGCACAATCAATTAATAAATCTGTTACTTTAGTATCTTCAGCGTGCCTTTTTCCAGGCGCCGAAACAACGACAATCTTTCTTTCAGGATCAGACGTAACAATATTAAAAACTTTTTCAACCTGTTCTCCTGTTGCTAAAGAACTGCCGCCAAACTTAACAATTTTCATTTTCGTATCCCCCGCTGTTCAAAACATTCAGATAAACTGTGATGGTTACTATTATTACCTATTCTCAGAAAAGAATCAAGAGAAAATCTATCCATCACGAACATTTGTCTATTTTGGAAACACACATTAACCTCTTGCGAAAAAGTTAAACTTTTTCATTATAAAAAACGCCTAAAACTTCTAGGTGCCTTATAAGCATATCATTAGAAACAAAAAAGATAACTGCTAACTTTGCTGTTCATCAATATCAAACGGGCACTTTTCAAGTGGAATAACTTTTGTTTTTTTAATAAATTTATAGCAAATCCACAAAATGACAAAACGTTTTAGAAGATTGTCCTTGTTGATCACTTTTCTTCGGCAGTTGCAACTGTTGATTTTCCAAGTTGCAGTCCCCTTTCAAAAGTTCTTAAATGATAAACTTTCTCCTACAAAGTAGGTTCTGCAAGGATCTTCTTCGCGAGTTGTTCAATCTGTTCATGAATCGAAGTATCTTGGGTAATTGGCTGAATAATTTCCCTTACCCATTCGAGATGCTGCCGTGTCAGCGGTGCTAAGTCCTCTTCTGCTTGTTGCAGAAAGATCGCCTGAGAAGCACAAATCATCTCAATGGCAATAACATGTGCTGCATTATTAATCATCTCCCGCACTTGCCGCGCTGCTATCGTTCCCATGCTGACATGATCTTCTTGATTTGCCGAAGACGGTATCGAGTCAACGCAAGCTGGATGAGCAAGAACCTTATTCTCTGAGACAAGGGCCGCTGCAACATATTGCGGAATCATTAACCCGCACTCCAGCCCCGGATCGTTGGCTAGAAATGGAGACAGTCCGCTCAGTTGCGGGTTGACCAATCGTTCGATCCTTCGTTCTGAGATGTTAGCCCATTCGGCACATGCCGTTTTAAGAAAATCCATTGAAAGCGCAATCGGCTGTCCATGGAATTGCCCGCCGGAAAGGATGCGTCCATCATCCAAAACAACTGGATTATCGGTCGTAGCATTCATTTCGATATTAAGTCTCTCATCTACATAATGAACCGCCTGCCAAGAAGCTCCGTGAACCTGCGGAATACAACGAATTGAATAAGCATCTTGCATCCTAAGTTCACCTTGTTCAGACACTCTTTTACTGCCTGTCAACCATTTTCGAATACGTGAAGCAACCATTTCCTGTTCTTTATGCGGGCGTGTGGCAACGAGATCCGGATCAAAGGCAGATATGATTCCTTGCAACGCTTCCATTGTCAGGCAGGCTGCCATATCTGCCGCCAGACCGAGATGCTCCGCTTCCGTAAGCGCAATGACGCCAACACCTGTCATCGCTTGGGTGCCATTGATTAATGCTAAGCCCTCTTTAGGTCCGAGTCTTACAGGAGACAAACCGGCCCGGGCTAAAGCTTTACTTCCTGGTAAAACCTCACCTTGATACTCAGCCCGACCTTCTCCTATTAACACTAAAGCCATATGGGATAACGGTGCTAAATCACCGCTTGCGCCAAGAGATCCTTTGCAAGGAATGACCGGATGAATGCCAAGATTAATAAAATCAACTAATGTTTGCAAGGTTTTCGGATGTATTCCTGAGTATCCTCTAGCTAATGCGTTCGCTCGCAGCACTAACATCGCACGAACAACAGGCGTCGGCAGCGGATCTCCAACCCCGACCGCATCTGCACGCAATAAATTAATTTGCAATTGTTCAACATCCTTATCATCAATACGTACATCGCTCAGCTTGCCAAAGCCGGTATTGACACCATAAATCACTTCACCTGATGAAACCCTTTCTTGAACGCGGTTATAGCTTTCTTCTACACGAAGCATTGCATCCTTAGAAATCTCGCATTTTACTTTTCTATCCATGATTAGTTTTAAATTTTCACGATTTAATTGATTGCCATCAAGTTCAACAACTGTGGTTTCTTTTACATATGTCATATTTGATCAGATCCTTTCATTTTTCAAGTATATTTATACAAAATGAGAGAGATTCACGGGTACTATATTTTTGAGTCATCTGAAACTAGAGTTTATCTATTTAAGATCAGCATAAAAGGGATCAGAAATTATACAAGTTGCATTTTTGTCCTTGGACTCATAATACTAAAGAATCAGGAATTCAATAGGATTAACAGGCCGGCTATCTGAAAAGCCGACCCGGCAAATATCTAAAGATTACTTCTCCTGTTCCCCCGAATGAGCGTTATACCATTCTTCTATAAGACCAGTAACCATTCTTCCGGTGTTAATCAAATTTTCAATGCTGATATGTTCATTAAATGTATGGATATTTCGGAACCCATTCCCAAGTGTAATACAAGTGAGACCATTTTCATTTAAGACGTTAGTATCGGCTCCCCCAAGTGTTTTTGTTAAGTAACCGTTGACGCCTATGTTTTTTGCAGCGTTAATAGCAGTCTTGGAGAGTTTTGATTCCGATTTCTCATTAAAACCTAAATATTTTTTCTCAACCCGTACTTTTGCCTTCCCGCCGTGTTTTTCAGCAGCCGTTAAGACAGCATTGGTTATATTATCAAGCTGCTCCTTAAGCCCCTTTGCATGAAAGCAGCGCACTTCGCCGACTAATACTGCCGTTCCCGGAATAATTGACGACATTTCGCCTCCTTTAATGACACCAATATTCGCAAGCGTTTCCTCATCAATCTTTCCAAGTTTCATATTTTTCAAGGCGTCAGCGGCAATGAGTAAAGCATTGATGCCTTCTTCAGGATTAAGTCCAATATGCGATGATTTACCTTCAATTTCACAGAAGATGCGGCTGCTGTATGGGCCTTGTAAAATAATCTGGCCGACATCGCCACTGCTGTCAAAAATATATCCTTTTTTACTTTTAACCTTTGAGTAATCTAGGTATCTTGCACCGACGAGACCCGGCTGTTCGTTAACGGTTAGAACAAGCTCAATAGGACCGCACGGGGTTCCTGATTCCTGGATTGCTTGAATCCCTTCCAGATATGATGCTAAGGCTGCCCGGTCATCAGCGCCAAGAATAGTCGTGCCATCAGTATAAATGACACCGTTTTTAATAACCGGATTTAATCCTTCAGTCGGAAGGACTGTGTCCATATGTGTAGAGAAAAATAAAGGTTCTATTTTTGGATTGGTCCCTTCCCAATAAGCAATTAAGTTCCCGCAATTGCCTCCAAATTCTTTATACGCTTCGTCAAATGTGATATTGAAACCCATCTGCTCTAGACGCGGCACAAGAACATCGCTACCGGCTTTTCCTTTCCGCTTGGTGCATTGATTTTTGCCAGTTCCAAAAAGCTGTTTAATAAACGTTCCTCATTAACCGCTGTTACTGCTTGATTCGTAGTTGCCAATTCAATCAATCCTTTCTTAAGATAATGTTTGTACAGCAGATCTTTTTTTCGGTTTTGACCGATCAACAATAATTTCTCCATTTTTAATCACTTGTTCAACGATGTTTCCGCCAAGTCGATAAATCGCATGTTCATAACGAGGGACATTCCAAATTTGAAGATCAGCCAGTTTACCAACCTCGATTGAACCCCTGTTACCATCCAAATCCAATGCCTTCGCCCCGCCAAGTGTCGCCGCCCGAATGGCTTCAGCTGGTGACATTTGGTACAGCCGGCAGGCTAAGGCCATCACAAATTGCATTGACTCTGTCCAACAGCCTGGACAAAGATCCGTAGCTAAGGCAACACTCATGCCCGAATCAATGATAGCCCGTGCATTAAATGGCTTTTGATGGCTGACAGCAAAGTCTAACGCCGGCATAATCACGCCCGTTACCCCCGATGCTGCCAGCTTATCAAGTACCTCAGGCGGCGTGTAGTTTAAATGATCGGCTGAGACAACCTTCATTTCGGCAGCTAAATCTGAACCGCCTATATATGAGTAAGCATCTGTATGTATTTTTGCTTTAAGTCCTGCATCAAGCCCTGCTTGTAAAATTCGTTCCGATTCTTTTGCTGTAAAATGGCTGTCTTCGCACCAAACATCATTAAAAGATACATTGCCAAGCCCGGCCGCCCTAGGAATCATTTCATTAAGAAGCAGGTCAATGTAAGTTTCTTTTGACATATCTTCAGGCCAGCCGTGAGCACCAAGAAATGTACTAACAACATCTATAGGCAGCGTTTTATTTAAATCTGCATTAACTTTAAGCATTTTCACTTCATCTTTTACGGTAAAACCGTATCCAGTTTTTATCTCTACTGTTGTTGTGCCAGATTCAAGCATTCTTAATAATCGGTCTGAAGCAGATGCAACAAGTTCTTCTCTGGTTGCTTCCTGGGTTTTCCGAACAGAGACTTGAACGCCTGTTTCAATCCCCATGGTTTTAAGCTTTTCAGGATCTTTGGTTGTTATTTTTGCGGCATATTCTGCAACTCTTGAACCGCCGAATACCGTATGAGTATGGCAATCCACAAATCCGGGCACAACAACTTTTCCTGAAGCATCAATGACCGTTGTGTTCTCAAGATCAACTTTTGCAGCAACTTCATCCCGTGTGCCGACTGCAACAATTTTTTTCCCCGATAGGGCAACCCAACCGCCGGTCATTTTTCCGATATCATCGGTGTTATCTCCAGTACAAGTAATTAATTCTGAAGCATTTGAAATAATAAGATCAGCTTGTAGTTTTACGTTCTGCCGGCTCATTTTATTTGATTCTCCTTTTTTTGATCAAAATTTGATCATTAATAGAAGAAGGGGATAGCTGTTAAAAAAATTATCCCCTATTCTTTTAATTAATCTTCTAAATCTTTAGGACCAAATGTCGCTTTTGGAGTCCACCAAAGAGGAACTTTAATACTTTCATCTGTTAACTTACCTTTTCCATTCGCAACGTCCTTTGCTATGTCATAACCTGCTTGGGCATGCCGGATCACACCAATCCCTGAGTCAACAGTCATACAAACTTCAAGACGTGTTTTTGCATCCTCTGTTCCGTCAGCAATCATTGTTACGCCGGTATGCACCGCTTCACCCATAGAATAGTTGGCTTGAAGGGCAATGAGATCACACATGCCGACCGCATTAAGCAGCCCATTCAGCACCGGCCAATCGGAAATGAGATCTCCGCCGTCTTTCATATTTTCGGATTCGAATGTCGGGTTAACAATGGAGCCGGAGTCCAAGTTATCACGGGAGAATGCGACCGGCCCTGCCAGTTCTCCGCGCTTGACCATCTCGTTAACTTCTAGAGCAAATGCTTTCCGTTGACCGAAGCCAAGATAACAAATCCGGGCTGGAAGTCCTTCAATTGGAATGTGCTTTTTCGCTAACTTGATCCATCGTGTCACAAGCAGGTCATCCTTGAATTTTTCAAGCACCATGTTATCAATTTTTTTAAGGTCTGAAGCTTCGCCTGAGAGACAAGTCCAGCGGAACGGCCCGCGACCTTCACAGAAGAGCGGCCGAATGTATTCTGCAACGAAACCGGGAATTTTCATAGCTTCAGTTTCAGGCATTCCGGCATCACGGCATTCCTTGCGCAGGCTTGTGCCATATTCGAAAGCATGTACGCCTTTATCAAAAAATTCATTTGTTACTTTAAGCTCACGAATCATTGTTTCTCTTGCCTTTTCTAAGTAAAGCTCACGGTCCCTTCTTTTCAATTCATCCGCTTCTTCAGCTGTATAACCCGATGGGAGGTAAGAGATCGGATCATGCGCAGGCGTCATCGAGGTTAGAATATCTGGGTTGAAACCTTTTTTGAAAGCGGATTCAAAAATATCAGCTGAATTACCGACTACAGCGATGCCAATCGCTTCTCCTTTGCTCGCGGATACTTTTGCCATTTCAATCGCTTCATCCAGTGATTCAGCAAGTACATCAATATAACCGGCATCCATCCTGCGGCGAATAGTCTCTTCGTTAACGTCACAAATGATACCTACCCCGCCATGCATCGTCATAGCTCTTGTTTGGTTACCGCCCATCCCGCCGGCGCCTGCGGTAAGCAAAATCTTGCCGACTAGAGAATCGTTATAGTGTTTGCGGGCAATAGCAGAAAGTGTTTCGAACGTGCCTTGAATAACGCCTTGTGTGCCAATGTACTCCCAAGGCGCCGCAGTATATTGAGCAAAAATCGTTAAGTTTTTATCTTGTAAATCATAAAATGTCTCCCAAGATGGCTTCATAATATTTGTTGTCGCCATGACAACTGTCGGAGCATATTTATGAGTTTTAAAGACAGCGACTGGCATGCCGGATTGCACAACAAGCGTTTCATCATCCTCTAATTCTTTTAACGATTTAACAATAGCATGATAGGACTCCCAGTTACGTGCGCACTTTCCGATGCCTCCGTAAATAACCAGCTCTTCTGGTTTTTCAGCATTCTCCATGTTATTTTCCAGCATTCTAAGAATAGACTCCTGCCGCCAACCTTTGCAACGCAAAGTCGTTCCTCTTTGTGCTTTAACAGAATACAAGATTTCAGGCTTTTTTTCTGTTTCAATTTTCGCCATGGTATCATTCTCCTTTTTTATATTGGGTTAATTTACAAAAGACTGTTAACTGCAGAGCTAAAAATTTTGACCTTCTTTTGTTCGCGCTCTTTTACATCTTTAAACTTATATTTGCAACACTTGTGCCAAAATTAATAAAACTCTCAATAAATTTTCCTTCCATCCACATTTATCATTATTTCTCTTGTTCATTCAACGTTTTTTAATAAGAGCCGAAGGATTTATTCTTGGTGAGTTATCATATAAAAAATCATATTAGCAAGTATTATTTGCGGGGCAAAAACTATTTGCTTTTTTAAAAGCCTATTAAGGAGGATTTATGATACGTATAATAGAATATTTTGACGAATCAAATCTATATTAAGGAGCGTGAAAAGCATGAATGCCTCGGTCATCGGATCGCTTTTGCTTGATTTTGCCGGCGGAGTTGTCATTTTTAATGATAAAAGTAAAATTGTGTGGTTTGGAGGGCACCTAGATGACAATTTGGGGGTTGAAAAAGACAGGTGTTTGACTAACATTTTCCCTTTAAAGATTCAGAACGAAGCCAAAAAATCGATAACTATAAAAACATCAAACGGCAAAAATATTTTGCTCCGAATAAAACCATTTTCGATTGATCATATCTCATACACGATTGTTCTGCTTGATGATCTATCTGATATTGCATCGAATAAAGAAGCAAGATTAGCCTGTCTTGAAGAAATTATTGATACCCTTGATGAAGGGGTTATTATGAGCGATTATGAAGGAAAAATCACTTTATATAATAAGGCCGAGGAGAAATTGGAAAACCTTAAAAAGAAGGATATGATCGGTAAGTATATCTGGGATGCTTATAATTATAATAATCCCTCTTTGTCTGAGCATCGGCAAGTTTATCAAACAAAAAAACCTGTTATTGGAGATTATCAGGCACACAACACATACATTAATGGTGTACCGCAATACGTGAGGTACAGTACATATCCCATCATAAAAAATGGCAAGACTGTCGCGGTATTTTCTGTTAGCACGAACGAAACAAAGTTAAAAACGCTGCTTCATGAGACGATTGAATTAAAAAGAAAAATGTTAACCACAGACAATGAACAAAAAATTGAATATACAAACGGAACAACTTATACGTTCGATAATATTAAAGGGTCCAGTTTGGCATTAAAAAACTTAATAAAGGAAGCGCAGAACGTTGCCGTACATGATACAGATGTATTGATTGTGGGTGAAACCGGCACTGGAAAAGAGTTATTTGCGCAAAGTATTCATAACCACAGTCACAGAGCAAAGCATCCCTTTGTAGCTGTTAACTGTGCAGCCATTCCGGAAAGCTTACTTGAAAGCACGCTTTTTGGCACAGTTAAAGGGGCCTACACCGGGGCAACAAATCAAAAAGGATTATTTGAATACGCACAAAAAGGAACAATTTTCCTTGATGAAATCAACTCCATGCCAATTGCTTTACAAACTAAGCTGATGCGGGTTCTTGAAGAGCGGAAAATCAGGAGGCTTGGTACAAATGAGACAACCCCTGTACACTGCACCGTCATTAGCGCTTCAAATGAAGAGCCTGAAGAGCTCATTTCACTTAACAAGATGCGTTCCGATTTATACTATCGTATTGCCAGGACTTGTCTCGCCATTCCGCCACTCAGGAAACGTAAAGATGATATTGTAAGCCTTATTGATTTTTTTATCCACCGTTTCAATTTTAAATTCAAAAAGGATGTCCAAGGTTTAAGTGAGGATCTATCTGGTGTTTTTCTTCAATACAAATGGCCGGGAAATACAAGGGAATTGGAGCATGTGATTGAAAATCTTATGATTAATGCTGAAGCAAATGATAAACTGATTAGTTTTGATCATCTTCCATCATTTTTACGTGAAACCTTTACCCGCACTCCGAAGAACCAAAAGAGACGAAGAAGACCATTAAAGTCGGCTGTTGCATCAGCAGAGGCGCAATATATACTTGACGCGCTTGAAAAGACAGACTGGAATATTACTAAAGCAGCTGAAAGTATTGGTACAACCCGCCAAAATATGCAATATCATATGAAGAAATTTAATATAAAGAAATAACTATAGAGTCTGAAATCCTAAATAATAGGGTTTTAAACGTCATGTTCACCTCTTAATATAGTTAGTTAAAGCATAAGTAAGTTTTAGACAGTTAAAACCCTATTATAAACTGTATTGCTTTACTTTATTAACATACAACGGGAAGAAAGTTATAGTGGAATAGTAAGATTTGAACTTTTTACGGAAAGTAAGTTGATAAGCGATTGCTAAGAATCCAAAAAATTTTAGATTGGCATATGATTGAGGTGAAATATGGAAGGCTTTTTAAGAAAAAAATGAAAAAATTAATCAACATTATTTTTTAATCTTTGTGACTGATGATAGATTCGTAGAATATCTACCCTATGATCATTACTTATTCTATAAATTATACGATAATTTTTATACAATTTTTCAGGTACATTCATGTTGTTGATTTCCGGAACGATTCTTCCTGATAACGGGAAAGAAGCTATAACTTCTGCTAATTTAATAATTTGAATTACGATATTTGAAGCATATTTGTCTGATTCTTGTCCAATAAATTCTGATATTTCCTCTAAATCAATAACTGAATCAGGAGACCAAACTATCTTAACCATTTTTCAAAATGCTCCTTGACTTGTTCATGTGAAATGCCTTTACCATCATCAATTTGACGTATAGCCTTTTTAACCTCTGCCCGTATAGAGAGCTTCTTCATAATCTCATCAATCGTTACATCCTCGGGTAAACCCTTGATTAGTTCGATAACTTCCTTTTTAGTACTCAACGTTTGTCCCTCCATTCCGTTTAAATCTTATTTTTATTTTATTCTTTTTTGTTTACAAAGTTCAGTATAAATATACATTAACACCTTATCATTATCAATGGTACCCAACGGACTCTGACTAAAATAAGCCAGTTGAATTTAAAAATAACCGTTTTTGATAAACTTCTATCAAAAACGGCAGAAAGTCATTTAAAATAGACTATCAGTAAATTCTCTCCCAATGTAGATAGCTACAACCCAAATAATAACAGCTGACAATTTGTTTAACATCATAATCAATTTGCCGCTTGTATCCACTTTACCAAGTATTCTTCCGGCTATCGCCAAGCTAAAAAACCATAACCATGAAACAATGATACAGGCTAGGGCAAACGCTAATTTGTTAACTCCGGTATAGCTAATTGAATTCGTACCAATTACGCCGACAGTGTCTAAGATTGCATGAGGATTTAATAACGATACTGATAACGCAAAGGTCATTTGCCTTTTTGCTGACAGCTTCTTACGTACTTCTTCCTCTTTTGAAGGTTTACTTTTCCAAATTGTCCATCCCATATATATTAAAAAAATAAAGCCAATGCCAAAAACAATCGTTTGCAGCCAAGAAAATGAAAAAACAATCATTGAAACACCAAGAACAGCAAGCGTTATCAGGATTGTATCACAAACAGATGCCATGATAATAACAGGCAGCGCCTTAAAAAAATTTGGTTGGAGTGCGCCCTGGTTAAATACAAAAATATTTTGTGCCCCAAGCGGCAATATCAGACCAAAGGCGAGCAATATGCCGTGAATGAACGCCTCCATTTTGATCCCTCCTCTATTTCTAACTGTATTTTAAAGAAGCAAACAATATCTAAGAATCTCTTATTCTTACGCTTCTATTTGTGATTTAGAGGATGGGCTTGTTCGATTGTCACAGATTATTAGAAAGCTTTTAAAAAGGAATTAGGAACGAAGTGTTTCCCAAAGATATCGTGTAACATAGCTTCCGATAGGATGCCATGTTTCTGATAACCGCAAAACATCATTTTTCTTTGGACGCCCTTTAAGTTTATAAACATTCTGAACCGCTTTCTGAATGCCAATATCACTTTCGGGAACAATATTTTTTCTGCCCAAACCAAATATCATAAAGCATTGGGCTGTCCAAGGGCCAATACCTCTGACTTTTAATAACTCGTCCATAACAGCCGAATCTGACAAGTGTTTAAGCTTGGATAAATCTATTTTCCCGTTATGAACATCCTGTGCGAAATCTATAATATACTCCGCTTTGCGTTGATTGAATTTCCTTTTAACTAAATCATCAACGCAATGGCTTGTGATTTGTGACGCACTCGGAAAGACTGAATAAGTCTGATGGCCGTACTGAACTGTTTCTGAAACGCCTTCAATGAGGTTTCTTGTCAGTTCTGCAGCAAATGATGTATTAATTTGTTGAGCTATGATAAGTTTCACCATACATTGAAATAAATCAGGTTCCTGAAAGATATGCAACCCGCAGAATGTTTTTGTTAAATCACTTAAATTAGGTAATTGATTCATGATATCGTATATAATTTGAAGTTCTTGATCAATCGATAGCATTCGCTCCAAAGTATTCTGTACCTTTTCCGGTTCCATATTCCCGTCTAAGCAAACTGATTCAACCTTAACAGTCTTTTCATTATGTTTTTGAAAATAGATTTTTAACAAATAAAGGGACTGATTAACTTTTAACGTTCGATACACTGCCTCTTTTTCAAAAATGTATATCGGATCACGCCTCAACCTTTGGAGAGACAAGTTTAAATTATAAGGTAATATTGGATGAAGCAAGAAGGTTTTTACTTGCACTTTGCTCCCCCCTATTTTAGGCTATTGTTGAATTATCTTAAAAACAGCACCATCAGATCCTCATCAAAATAGTCACCATTATGTTTCAATGCTCTCATTTCTGTTCCAAACACCTTAAACCCCATTGATAAGTAGATGCCTTTGGCTATTTTATTGCTTGATACGACAGATAAATTGATTTGCTCGATATACTTAAAACTTTTTGCCTTTTTAATGGCTTCTTTCATTAGCGCTTTACCTATACCTTCTCTCCGTTTCTCCGCAGAAACATACATCGCAGCAATGTTTGCCTTATGCCTCAATTTAACAGTTTTTTCTAGCAATAACGTTATTACTCCGATCATTTGTTCATTTTCAAAGGCACCTAAAGTAAACGTATCTTCAGATTGAAAACTTTTAATATATTGTTTTACTGGATTTTCCTTTTTTATTGCATCTTCATAGCTTGTTGAAAAGGCTTCAGGGTTTCTTTTTAATGCTTCTAACCTTATTCTCCAATAATTTTCTGCGTCTTTAGGTGTTAAACGTCTAATTTCCACCTTATTTCCCACCTATTCCTTCGTTTCTTTAAATTTTTCAAATGTTTCAGTTAATGCTTTCCACGCTATTTCAACGTCTTCAGCACTTGTGCGCCAATTGCTAAAGGCTGCGCGAACAGCCGGGATGCCTTTATAAATCGTTGGCGTTAGAAAAATCCTTCCATCCTCTCGTAGCATTTTCAAAAATTGACGGATTTCTTTAGCTGACAATATTTTATTATCCCGCAGTAATGTAAAACATACGATGTTCAGGTGTACGGGTGCTAATAGCTTAAAATTGTTCGATTGTTCAATTTTTAAGGCAAGTTCACCAGCAAACTTGCAGTTTCTCTCAACAACCTCCCGATAGCCTTTTTTACCGTAGGACATTAAGGTCATCCAAGCCGGCAAAGCTCGAAACCGGCGGGAATTTTCAGGAGTCAGATGAACATAGTCAATTTCTGAGGAGGAACTGTCTAAATAGGCCGCACTGTTTTGAAACACTTCCAATTGCAGGTCTTTGTAACGGGTAAACTGCATCGCCGAGTCATACGGGACGTTCAACCACTTATGAGCATCAATTGTAATGGAATCGGCAAAATCAAGTCCCTCGACAAGATGGCTTAGTTTTGGTGAACAAGCAGCAAATCCTCCAAACGCCGCGTCTGCGTGCAGCCAGAAATCATGTTCTTGTTTAAGTTTAACAATGTCCAGAAGATGATCAAAATCACCGGTGTTGACGGTACCTAAATTTGCGACAACAACGCATGGTTCCTTAAAATCTATTAAACGCTTTTTCAGTTCAGCCACATCAATAGCTTCACGATCCGGTAAGGTTGGCATTAACTCAACGCTATTTTTACCCATGCCTAACATAGAAAGCGCCTTAAAAATGCTGGAATGCGGGCTGGCGCTCAAAATCTTAAAAGGCGCAAGTCCGTAGAGACCTTCTTGAGCAATATTAACGCCCTGTTTATGGGCCAACCATTGCCTGGCTATCGCCAAGCCTGTAAAGTTCGCCATTGTTGCACCAGTTACAAATGCACCGGAGTGTGTTTCAGAAAGCTTAAATAAATCCCGAAAGAAATCGAACGTTTCCTGTTCAAGATAAGGCGCACTCGAATCTACTGAGCCGGTAACATTTTGATCAAAAACACTGACAAGCCAATCCCCGGCGATACTTGCAGGCGTTGCTCCGCCAGTAACAAAGCCGAAGTAGCGAGGGCCGGGACTACCCGTAATTCCATCACTATATTTATCCTTAAAAATATCTAAGGCTTTCTCAGCCCCAATTCCTTCATCAGGAATTTGAGACTTTACCGGTTTTTTTGGATAATCCCCCGCAGGACGTTCATTTAATTGATCCAAAAATTGATTTGCTTCTTGTAACGTCTTTTTTAAAATCCGTTCTGTATTTTCGAAATCTGAATATAGCTGCTTATCCATTGTCATCCCTCTTTTTACATTCTAGTAAAACTTAGATGGTTGATAAATTATAAGTGTTTAAGTAAAGTTTCGGTATCCATCACCGTTGCAAACTCGTTATGGAGACTTGCTAAATTAACTTTATGCAGCTCTTCAGCTGCATAATGGGTCCCGTCAAAGCCGACCTTATCAAATGTTGCCGTTGCGTCTGAAATTAAGTAAACGTTAAAGCCAAGATTACTTGCCATTCTAGTGGTCGTTGAGACACAGTGGTCTGTTGTTAATCCAACAATTACGACCGTATGATATTCGTTTTCTTTTAAGTATTGTTCCAAATTCGTACCAATAAAGGCACTATTTACCCGTTTTTGAAAAATAGGCTCACCCATTAACGGCTTCACATTATCTTTAAATTCACTTCCGGGAGAACCCGATCTTAAAGGTGAATCAGCCTTTTGCGATAAATGCTGAATGTGAATAACAGGCCGATTCTTTTCTCTAAAATTGTTTAGAATCCTTTCAATTTTAACCTCTGCATCAGGATTATTTCGCTTTCCCCACGAAGGATCATTAAAGCCTTTTTGTACATCAATAATTATTAAAGCAGTATTTTCAGGTAACTTTTGCATATGAATGCCTCCTCAAAATTCAATGTCATATTCCATTCGTTTTGCTGTTTCTTCTGCTATGTCTGTTCCTAAAATTAAAAGGACCCGCAAAGTCCAGCACTTCTACTTCATCAAAAAGGAGTATCCCCACATCCCAACCATTTTTCACGTTTCTATCACTCCATTATTATTTTCCCACTATTCTATCATAATAATGGTTTAATTTAGTAGACATTTTAAATATTACTATGTAAAGTGGAAAGTAAATCAATCTAAAATAAATTTGGAGGATTTTTATGAAAGCGATCATACATAATGATTAGTCTGGTATAAAAGGACTCAAATATGATGAGGTCATAGACAGAAACCCCGGTTATGGTGAGGTTAAAGTGAAGTTAAAAACTGCTGGACTTAATCACCGTGACTTATTTGTCATCAATAATAGAAAGAAAGACGACCCCGCCTTTATTCCTGGTTCTGACGGTGCCGGTGTTATAGAGAAAGTTGGAGAAGGCGTATCAGACCTAACTGTTGGTACGGAAATTATCATTAATCCTAGCATCGATTGGGATTTAACAGATTCTGTTCCGGAGAATCCTAAAATTTTAGGCGGTCCAACAGACGGCGCTTTTGCAGAGTATGTGATCATCCCCGCTAAAAATGCAGTTAAAAAGCCCTCATACCTTACATGGGAAGAGGCAGGCGTTTTGCCTTTATCTGCGCTTACTGCTTATCGGGCACTTTTTACCAAAGGTCAATTGAAGAAAGGTGAACATATTTTAATCCCGGGTATTGGCAGCGGTGTGGCTACCTATGCAATGATAATGGCTAAAGCTGCCGGAGCAGTCGTTAGTGTTACCTCCCGGAGTGAGGAAAAAAGAAATAAAGCATTAGAATACGGTGCTGACCATGCGTTTGACAGCCACAGTGATTGGGCTAAAAGTATTAAAAGTAATAAAATTGATTTTGTACTCGACAGCATTGGGCCGGCGACTTTTCTAAAATACTTTGAAGTTTTAAACCCAAATGGGCGAATTGTAAACTTTGGAGCGAGTTCAGGAGATAAAATCGAAATCCCTTTACGTGCTCTTTTTTATCCGCAAATAAGCATTATCGGCACCTCAATGGGAAGCGGTGAAGAATTTGACAAAATGATTGACTTTATGGAACGTCATTCACTTAGACCGATAATCGATAAAAGTTATCCTTTATCCGAAGCTATTCAAGCTTTTAATAGAATGGAACATGCCGAACAATTTGGGAAAATAGCCTTACTAATCAGTTAATGATAACCATTATGTTAGGTAAGAAATGATAACAATATCGTTTGTTTCAAACGGTGCTGTTATCATTTCTTTAACGATTATCAAAAATCAAATACCCTCAGTGTTCATTAATACGACCCGCCAGCCGTCAGGGTCTTCTATATTTATCCCCTTCTCTTCCCAATACGGATTTTCTGGTTCAACCTCTTCATATCCTAAACGATTTAATCTCTCAGCGACCTTATCTAACACATTTTTATCAAGAATATAAAAAACTAAAAGATTATCATTTGCAGGTGTTTATATTCCCGTTTTTATGATTAAACCAGATACATTTGTGGAATAATCTTAATCGAGAAGAATGTTTAAAGCAGGAGAACTGAGAAAATGGCCATTAAGAAGAAAGATTTGCCAAGGATGACTTTAGAGGAGTTAAATAATTTAAAGAAATTTTTAAAACTTAATCGTCTTGGAATAGCTTCTGGTATTTCAATGAGAGATACCAAAAAAATTATTCTAGAAATAGAAGTAGATAAGGAACGGAGAAAAAGGGTTAAGTATTGAAATGCACCCCATTTGTTAGACACACCTCTAACATTTAGGGTGCTTTTCAGCGGTATAATACCTTAAAAAGAAGCTGCCGTAACTATTTTAAAAAGGTCAACAATAAAGGCAGCTGATAAAGTGAAACTTCCATCAGTGGGGGTTTTGTTCATCCCCCACTGATGGTTAGTTGAACAAATCGGGGTGTTAGCGAAGCAACTACATGAATTGCCTCTGTGCAATTTGCGACGAGCTTTGTTCAACTTCTTCGAAGATTCGTCGCGCAGGAGCACTCCGTTATCTCCCGCCTAAACTTCAGGGCTTAAACTTTAGTTTTGAGGCGGGAGTCTTACGGACGGTTGCACCGGGATAAATTTTATATTTATATATCATATTGTCTTTTAAATTCGAAAATCTCATTAACAGCTTGGTGATACCCGCCCGATTTTTGAAAGGATTCTCTAATATTTGCAACAGCTTTATGGAAAGATAGGCGGTTTAACACATGATCTGTGGCTTCACGTAATTGATTTGAAGTTAAGCTTTGCATTTGTAATTTAATACCGGCTCCGATATTGGCAACTTGCTCAGCAATTATCGGCTGATCCGCGCTTTGCGGGATGACGATTAGAGGAACCCCGTAATAGAGACCTTCATTGGTACTGTTCATTCCACCATGTGTGATAAATAATTTAGTGTATTTCAGCACTTCAGTTTGTGGAACATAATTTTTCACAATGAAGTTTTTGGGGATATTCCCCAAATCTGATATTTGAGCTTTTTTCCCAATAGACATGACAACGGTATGATCAGTATCCCCAAACGCCTTAAAACAAAGCTTATAGAAATCAATTGCTTGGTTAAAGACAGTGCCCAGTGAAATGTAAATTGGTTTTTTCCCCTTTATTGCAGTAAGATCAAAGCTTTCTTCCGTTAATCTTGAAGAGATGGATGGACCTACAAATTTGTAGGTTTGGTCAAATGCCTCATTAAAAGGTTGAAACTCTCTGGCTGTATATACAATTGTAAGCGGTGCAGGATTACAAAAAACCTCGTAAGGAGAATGGATCTCTACATCATATTTTTCCTTTACCATTACCGTCAGGCTTTGAAATTCATCGTAAATATGTTTAGGAATTTCGTTAGAGAGCTGTTCTGACATTTTATCAAATGTTGCTTTTGTCTGCGCAAAAGACGTACAAGAATTAATTGCTGGAAGTTTAAGTATTTGTGCAAGTAAATATCCGCAGCCAAACATGGAGTCGTGGATGATATAATCAAAATGTTCTCCTTCGATTTGCTCCAGAACACTTGGTATTACGATATCTGCTGTATGTAAAAGACCGTTGATTCTTTCAAGTAAATAATTTCTTCCGCCTGAGATAAAGGCTTTTAAAAATTTTTGAATATCAAAAGTTCTTACAGTTGCTCCTGTCTTCTCAATACGCTCCCGAAAATCTTCGAATGTAAAGTACACAACCTCTTCTCCCCGCGAAATAAGCTCCTGTACAACGCCAATAGTTGGATTGATATGTCCTTCCGATCCGCCATTAATAAATAAAACACGTGCCATTACAACAACTCCTTTAGTAAAGTGCTCTTTAAATTGCATAAGAGTAAGGGGCATTGTCCCATACCATTGCTCGACTTAAATAATGAAATTAAATTTATCATAGTATAAAACTTGTTAATCTCAAACTTTTAACACTATTGTAAGTTTATCTGGATGATGTGTCAGACGAAAACAAAGATTTGACTTTTGCAGCTTACTCATTTAATTTAACGTCTCAATGTCTAAACCCTCAAGTGCTCATAAGAGGCCATCTGGGTCTCATGGGTTTTACCCTTCTCCCGGATCAACTTTTATTTATTTATCCACTCTAACAATTCCAGCCGATTTCCAAACGGGTCCGAGATATAGAACCTCTTAGCACCAGGAAGTTTATTATCTTCAATAACATCTACGCCTTTTGTAATTAAATGCTTTTTTAATTCCTCCAAATTTTCCACTTCAAAAGCAGGATGTGCCTTTTTAGCTGGTGAAAATGGTTCTTCTATGCCAATATGACATTGATAATTTCCAAAAGCAAACCACACACCGCCATTTTTCTTAAGTGCTTCAGGCTTTTCAATTTCAATAAACCCTAATATATCTTTAAAAAATTTTCTTGCAATGTCTTCACTTCCTTTTGGAGCGGCCAATTGAATATGATCAATAGCTTTAAACATAAAGGTCATTTTTACCCTTCCTTTCTTAATAATCGTTACCCTTTTACTATTTTAAGTTTTTCACCCTAATTTCCCCGATAAAGACATTCTAATTGGGCTATTTAATAGCATAAATATCCCTTATGAATTAACAACAATATTAATGGTTCCGTATTTAAATTTTTATCAAAATTAAAAAATTTATATTGGAGCCAAGGGGGAACTAAAAATGAAAGATGATACTGTCAAAGCAATTTCCGGGAAATCAATGCCAATGTATCGGCGAATTGCACCCGCGGTCGGATTGTTTTTTCTTTCACCCCTGGTTGCAGAATTTCTGCTAGGGAATATATCGATAAGTGCAATTTTTAGCCTGCTTTTTCTTGCACCAATGTATGGCGGCGGGGCCATCCTTATTCGGGAGATTACCCGGCGTACCAACCGCAGATGGGTGACAATGATACTTCTTGGTTTGGCTTACGGTGTTCTCGAGGAAGGCTTGATTACCCAATCGCTTTTCAATCCCTCTTATGCGAATGAGAATCTGCTGAGTATTGCTCATATCCCAGTACTTGGCATAGGCGCATGGTGGACGCTGTTCGTCCTTACACTGCATACCGTCTGGAGCACGAGCATTCCAATTGTTCTTACCGAATCATTAGTTCCCAGACGAAGAACTGCCCCTTGGTTAGGGAAAATCGGATTAGGAGTCACGATTGTCCTGTTCATTCTTGGAGCGATCGGAAATTTCTATGGCTCATACGCTCAAAGCCGCTTTCTTGCAGATGCACCACAGCTAATCGGTACGATGATTGCAATCATAGTGTTAGTTGTCATTGCCTTTTGTATTAAGAAGCGCTCACGCCGTAACGTAAAAGGAACTGCACCGAACCAATGGTTAGTCGGATTATCATCATTTGTTGCCTCAAGCCTGTTTATGGTGTTCAGAGACCATGGCTGGGTAACAGTTGGATTTTGGATCGTCCTGTATATCATAATGATTATACTTTGCACGCGATGGTCGAGATCTGAAGGCTGGGGCTTGAGTCACCAAGTTGCGCTTGCAGGCGGCGCCCTTTTGACATACGCCTGGCATGGTTTCCCTGAGGTTCCTGTCATTGGCGCAAAAGGCACCGTTGACCTTATTGGAAATATTATTTTTGCGATTGGAGCGATTGTACTTCTGATCCTTACTTTGAACAGAGTGAAGAAATCAAAGTAAAAAATTAGTTTAGACTTTGTCTTCTTACCGGGTAATCGATGGATAAAAAAAGAACTATTTTTATTAAAATGCATTTTTATTTTCATTCCATTTATAAGTTTACATTGCTTTTTAACATAAGAAAATAATATTAATTTAATCAACATTAATAAGAAATACTAATGGACATTCTAACCCAAACCCGCAAATTTGTTATGGAGCCAATTGCCGCAAGTCAAACTAAAAACACTCCCTGCAATTTAAGAAAGGGAGTGTTTTTAACAAAATCAATAATTTTAAATTATACACTTGTCTTAATGTCAATTTTTTCACTTTCACTATTTTTACTTTTCCGATCCTTTAAGCGGCTGTAAATAATCGCAAGAATAGATCCCGAAATATTATGCCAAACGCTAAAAATCGCACTCGGTACAGCGGCCAGCGGTGAAAAATGCGTGCTTGCAATCGTAACGCCTAAGCCTGAGTTTTGCATCCCTATTTCCATTGAAACGGCTTTTTGTTTTGCCAGATCCATCCCGCACAACCGGGCAAAGAAAAATCCGATAAGAAAACCAAGAACATTATGAAGTACAACGACTGCAAAAATAAGCGGGCCTGTTGTCGACAATTGAGCCTGGCTGCCTGCGACAACACCGGCTACAATAAGAACAATCGCAATACATGAAACTAAAGGCAATGCTTTTGCACCAGCTTCCGCCTGCTTGCCAAAGAACTTTTTAATAATAAAACCAAGTACTAACGGAATAATAATAACTTGAATAATAGAAATAAATAAAGACCCTACGCTAACATTTACCCATTTACTCGCAAACAGCAAGATAAGTAATGGCGTCACTATTGGTGCAAGGATAGTAGAAACAGAAGCAATTGAAACAGCTAGCGGTACGTTTCCCCTGGCTAAAAACACCATGACGTTTGATGATGTCCCGCTCGGACAACAGCCGACCAATATAACGCCAACCGCCACCTCTTTCGGTAAGTGTAAACCAATTGCTAATAAAAAAGCGATCACCGGCATAATGATAAAATGGCCAATGACGCCAAGAGCAACTTCCTTCGGCCTGCGGAATACCTCTTTAAAATCTGCTGCTGATAATGTCAATCCCATACCAAACATAACGATACCTAGTAACGGAACAACATAACCTCCAAATACTTTAAAATGACCCGGGAATAAATAGGCCATAACAGCAAATAAAAGTACCCATATTGTAAATGTTTTACCAGCAAATGTGCTGATTCTCTCTATGACTCTCATGATGTCAATATCCCCCTAGTTGTTAGTTATTAATATTAAAATAATACACTAACTTCTGTTAATTTTAAATATAAATTAAGAGATTACTTGTGAAAATTTTAAAATTTTTCAGGAAAGCGATTTCATAGAGCTTGTTTGACATACTCAAAGATAATATTAAAAACCCTAACCATCGTTAAAGGATAACAATTGGTTAGGGGCAGCAGGTATAGTTATTTTATAAGTTTAAAACATTATTCTTTTGATTCCAAATCTCCAGGTTTCGTTATCACTTGTTTCAAACCATCAATATTTTCATTTTCTACGTAATGCTTAAGCCTGCTAAGCTTGTTATCCCAAAACTGTTCGAAAAACGAAAGCCACTGTTTTAATTCCTTTAGCGGTTCCGGATTCAGCTTGTACAGCTTTTCTCTCCCTGCCTTTCGCCCGCTGACGAGTTTTGCTTCTGACAGAACATGCAGATGTTTAGAAACAGCTGTCCGGCTTATAGGAAAGTAACTGCTTATTTCAGTTATCGGCAGCTCCCTTTCGGCAAGCAATCTAAGCAGCTGACGGCGGGTAGGGTCAGCGATGGCTTGGTAAACATCATGTTTTGATGCTGCGGTCATTATTAGCCCTCGACATACTTGCTTAGCGACTTTACAAGACCTGCCCAGCCGCGATCCATCCGATCACGCACTATTGTATGGCTTTCGTCAAATTCAGTCACCTTGTTTTCATCCCATCCGGAATGGATAAGCGTAAATTCTGTTTTACCGTCCATTTCTTTTAATTCAAAAGTTAACATCCAATCCTTCCCCCAATTGAAAGAAAGACGGTTTGGCGGATCAATTTCCGTTACTTTGCAAGGGGACATACCAAAAGGACCCGCATTTAAATGAAATTCGTATCCCAATATTGGCTTAAAGTCATTAGGCATAAACCATGCGGCAATACCTTCCGATGTAGCCGCAGCATCC
Organism: Scopulibacillus cellulosilyticus; assembly: GCF_042665295.1. NCBI lineage: Bacteria > Bacillati > Bacillota > Bacilli > Caryophanales > Sporolactobacillaceae > Scopulibacillus > Scopulibacillus cellulosilyticus. The sequence goes on along the minus strand of NZ_JBHTCO010000001.1, from coordinate 49,168 downwards.
CAAACTTTTTTAATCGGGGCATTCAGTATTAATGTACGACGAATATCCGGCAGTTTATCTTGGTCATTGATTGTCATATTATTCCTCCAAATTCTCAAAGTGAAACCAAATAGTTTCACTTTGATTATATAAAACCATTTGGTTTCATGTCAAATCATGCCGTATAACTTAATACCTTTTCCCGGTTGTTAAACTATTGTATTTTTTCCAACCTTTTCAGTAATTTCTCGCGCCAGACATTCGCCAATTCTTCGACAGCTAAGATTTTTTTAATACCCTCTACATCTTCTGGATGATGAAAGTAAATTTGATTAGAAAATAAAACAGTCACTTGATTGGGATGTGACTCCAGCAGCATTATATCCGAATCATATCTAATGGTTCCTTCCTTAATGACACGGCAGAGATACCCTGTATATCCTTCTTCAACAATTCTATTTAGGAGACTAGGCAGGTTCATTCTTTTTGAAATGGTACTGCATGGAATTCTTCCTTGTGTGACTTGAATAACCGCATCTCCGACTTGGTAGATATCACCGATACAAACATCACGTTCCAGCATATTGCTGACGGTTAAGTTTTCTCCAAACGATGAGGAGGGAAATGGAACGTTAAATTCTTCTTCCCAAAATGAATAATGTTCATATGGATAGACGCAAACAGCTCGGTCAGGGCCGCCGTGATGCTTCAAATCGGCAACCCCGTCACCCTTAAATCCTTCCTTTGACAAGAAGACTTCATCCACGGTTTCTTTACATATTCCTGTTTCCATTTCTTTGCTGTCATCATATGTCATCGTTTTAGGCAAACCAACGCTTAGGTTTATTAATTCTATATCACGGTTTTGCATAATCTCTTCTCCCAGTTTTTTGAATTTAAAATTAAAGTCTCTATAAAAGTCTATGAACATACTTATTTTATTTTAGAAATTCTTCAACCACTTGATGAAACAATTTCGGCTATTAATTATTAATAAATTTCTTTCCCATATCCAATCTCTTTTTTCTTACACATCTTACCCCATGATTAAATTCTACAATCACATCATATATCCTTTAAAAAACTTTGCCATCAAGGCGTTAATTATTTAATAGAGAACGGATTAATCAGAAAAATGGACATAAAAAAAGTGGAAGATGAAATGCCTCCACCGATTAACTTTTAATGAATTTTTCTGCCAGATTTCTCTTTTTAGCTTTTTACTCAAATTAGACACTCGTATATTTACTGTTGCTTAGAGTGTGTTCTGGATCCGTCACTTGATTCACTTCTTCTAAAGACCTGGAAGTTGTTTTAGGCGCAAAAATCCCAATATCAAGCATAACGATAACCATTATGACAGCGACAACCGTAAATAAAGCTGTCGAACCGCTATTAGTTAACAAAGGCAAAAGTACAAAAGGCATTGCCCCGCTGCTTAATCGGCTTAAGCTGTACCCGGCCCCTGCTCCAGTTGCCCGAAGAGAAGTTGGATAAATTTCCACTTGGAAAATATGATAAGCGTTTGAAAAAATATTGCTGACAAGTGTATATAAAAAACCAAAAGCAATAATTAAGCCGCCTGAAGTAGATATACCGAAAAGGATGCCAAATAAAGCCATAAAAAAGGCGCCAAATACAATCAACCATTTACGTTGTATTCGCTCCACAATCGGCAAGGAAATAAGGGAACCAAGCGGATATCCCAAAAAAGACAATGTGGTAAACGTTAATGTGTCTGTAACATTATATCCTTTAGCAGCCAAAACAAGCGGGACCAGAGCGCCAAAACTGTAATAGCCTACCGACTGAAAGATTTGAAATACCCACAACATCGCCGTGCGCCCACGGTAGTCTTTATTGAATAGTGTTGAAACAGGCAATTTTTTCTCTAAGGGCTTCGGTTCATTCGACGCCATAACAATATTCGTTGGTTTTTCAGAACTTGATTGGCTTTCGAATCGCTTCATTACTTGTTCTGCTTCCTTCCGGCGGCCAACCGACTCTAACCAGCGGGGCGATTCCGGAAGACTTTGCTGCATAGCCCATGCAATAATTGCCCCTAACGAACCGATAATAAATAACCATCGCCAGCCATCCATGCCAATATGCAATGGGACGAGTCCGCGTGCTAACAGACCTTCAATTGGAAACGCACAAAACTGCAAGGTATAAGCCCAAGCCATAATCCGGCCTCGATTGTAGGTCGGCAGCAATTCACTCAAATAAGTATCACACAAAGGCGGCAATGCCCCGATACCTATACCTGCTAAGAATCGACAAATGACAAGCATTGCAACGTTGGGGCTGAAAGCAGCGACAAAAGTAAACACCGAATAAATAAGAAGGTTCACCATAAACGCTTTCTTTCGTCCAATTTTATCAGCCATGCCATTTAAAAAAATAGCCCCTAAAAACATACCAAAAAAAGCTGATCCAAGTAATAACGATAATGAAGTGCCAGTAATTTGAAACTGTTTACTGATAACAGAACTAAGGACACCGGATAATTCAAGATCAAAAAACTCAAAAAATAACCCTGCCCCGATAATAAACGTTGCCTTACGGTGCATAGAGTTAAGCGGAAGACTATTTAGCCGAGCTGCAACGGATACATCCGACATCACATTCACCTCCGAAAATTTCAATTAAAAGTTCAGGCTATTAGTGACTGAGTTCCATGAGCATCTTGTTACCTTATACGGTGTCACACTAACCATTTGCACTATTCTGGTCAAATCACCCCCTTTTCTTTCGCAGATAATATCTCTTCCTCATTCCAATTTAATATCGATTTTAAGATCGCTTCTGTATCATGCCCGATTTTATTACCTGTATGTTCTACTCCCCCTGGGTGGTTATGTAATTTAGGGACGACACCCGGCATCCAAACTTGGCCCAGATCTTCTGACGGCACCTGTATGATCATGTCACGCGCTTGATAATGCGGATCATTTGAAATATCTTTTACGTTCATAACGGGACCGGCTGGAACAGCGTGGCTATTTAACTTTTCCCATAGTTCATCAAGTGTGTAGCGCTCTGACCAGCGGGCAATGATTTCATCCAGTTCTTGCACGTTTGCAACCCTTGCCTGATTATCAATAAACCGCGTATCCCCGGCAAGATCTTCACGCCCCATTGCACTTAAAAGCCGCGGAAAGATTTTTTGCGTATTCGCTCCGATGGCAATCCATTTTCCATCTTTCGTAGGATAAATATTAGATGGTGCCGAACGCAGTAAATAGTTGCCGGTACGCTCTTGCACCACACCTTCGTGTAAATATTCTGTCAAACCTCCTTCTGTCAAGCTGAATATCGCCTCTGTCAGCGCCACATCTACGTGATCCCCCTTACCATCCTTTGCCCTTTCTTTCCTCAAAAGACTCATTAAGCCGCCAAAAACAGCATACAAAGCCGCTATTTGATCTCCGATGGATAATCCAACACGTACCGGCGGACCATCAGGAAACCCTGTAACATACCTTAGGCCGCTCATAGACTCAGCAATGTTGCCAAATCCTGTACGTTCTTTATATGGTCCGCTTTGACCGAACCCGGACACACTAACATATACAACTCCAGGGTTGATTTCGGAAAGTGTCTCATAACCAAGATTCCACTTTTCCATTTGTCCGGGCCGGAAATTTTCCACAATCATATCCGATTTTCTAACTAAATCCTTAACAATTTGCTGCCCCTCATGATGATGTAAATCTACCGTTATTAATTTCTTATTTCTTGCTTGTGCTTGCCACCACCAAGAGCTGCCCTCCGGTACCTGTGTCATCATCCCCCACTGCCTTAAAGGGTCACCCGAGCTAGATTCAATTTTAATAACTTCTGCTCCAAAATCTGCCAGAAGACGTGTTGCAAACGGACCAGCGATCAGTGATCCAAATTCCAAAACACGAATCCCTTCCAACGGACGCTGTGACATTTGTATTTGGTTGTTTGATGAATACATGGCTTTGACACTCCCCTATAAAAATCATTTCTTTTTTTGTTAAATTTTTAGATTTAATTTATTCCGATAGTTTTTCTTGTTAAGGCAAGTATATGCTTGGCATTTTAAATTATCAAATTATTTGATTTATTCATCCAATTAGATTATTCCATTCCCATTTACTTTCTTAGCGAATTCATTTAAAACAACTAGACATTTTGCGAACGAAAAACCGCCAGCTGAATTGGTTATATAATCATAACCATTGGCTGGCGGCTCCCTGAGTATCAAATTTTAAATAAACACGGATTATTTTATAAAGCGGATGGTCAAAGGGTAACGGTATACCTTTCCTTCACCGGCCCGTACCGTAGCAATAATTACATATATAAACCATAAAACGCCGGCAACTGCAAGCAATAAAAAACCAATAAGAATTAGGCAAAGAATCCCGCTGATAATGAAATAAATCATAAAGGATATCTGAAAATTCACAGCTTCTTTGCCATTCTCATCAACAAGCCCGGATTGATTCCGAAATATCAACCATAATACCAGCGGACCAATGAGATTGCCAAATGGAATCCCAATAAATGTAGAAAACGCTGATAAATGGACAAAAAGCGCAGCTGTTGTTTCGTTTTTCACAGCCTCTCACCTCCCCGCGTCTTATTATTTTACGAAAAGCGGAGGCCAAAGTTTCCATCCAATGTTCGGGGTTTAAAAACTGCGGAAACCATACTTCCAGGGTATGTTTAGAAAAACTCCTCTAAGAACTGTAATGTCTATTGAACCAAAATTTCATTAATATGCTGAATCCGGTTCAATATTTTAAACACAAAAAATTAAATATAGCTGTTCTCTTAATAAAGTTATGTTTATCGAAGAAGGCTCGACATGGAACCATCTGCCGACACCTTTTTATCCGCTCTTAATAAGATATATCTTATGGTCCGGAAGTTCCATATTCATACAAAATACCCAGTTAATTTTTTTAAAGCCTAGGGTATGTAAAATAATGTAGACCATTTTTTAAATTATTTCGTCCCTATTTCTTTAGCCAAAGGCTTATACTTACTTATTAAGAAGGAGGATACAAATTGTTTTCAAAAAAATCATTTGCAAAGGTGGTTGCAACTTCAGTACTGACGGGCTCCTTATTAGGAGTTGGAACATTATCTGGAGCTTCTGCACATGCAGCATCTCAAAAGGCAGCTGTCTCCCAAACTGCAAATCAAAACGCAGTAAATACTTTGAACAATATTTACAATGCAGCCTTTAAGGGTGAAATGCCAGGAAATGTTCAAGGGCTTAAAATTAATAAAAGTACCAAACAGGAAGTTCACCAAAAGTTGGGCGCTCCTGAAGAAGTTAATAATCAATTTGATTTGTATGGCTGGGATATGGGTCAACCTGGATATGGGTTTGCTTATAACAAAGACAACACCATATCTGAAATACGAAATTTCGGTACAGGTGTAGAGCGGCAAACAAATCTTGGAGGCATTACACCTGACTTATTAGGAAAGCAATTAGGCCCAGCTGATAAAATTCTTAAAGTCCCGGGTACAGATGAAACAGATTATGTTTATAAAACAGGTAACTATGAACTTCATTTTGTAATTGGTGATAACCCAATTATAAGCGGGTACGATCAAACAGTGAATCACGTGAATTTAACCGCCGGTACTAATAAAACACATATTTCCAGCGGTACTGCTGCCGTAAAGTATTTAAGACATCAATTGAAAATGGATAACAATGATGATATAGCATTTAGTGATATGGGCGGAGATCTAAAGACAGATAAAAAAGGATCATATTATACTATAAAACTAACCTCTAAATCTTTGCAGAAAAAGGGAGGAACCGGAACTGTAGGTTTGTATAAGGTATATCAAGATGGTACCTATAAGTCAGAATATTGACCTTAAACTATTAATAAATGAAAGGTAAAATCTTCTTTCCGTAAACAACTAACATCAGCAAATATCTAATAATGAAACCGATTTTCCTAAAAGTGAGAATCGGTTTTGTTGTTCTTATAAATGAATTTTATGTAAACTGATAGTGATTAAAAATATTGTTGGAAAAAGATATACCTTTTATTCTTCTGTGAAAAGCAATACCTCCCCCCTTAAACTGATACCATTAACATTATAAAATTTGGACCTGTTAAAGGAACCATAATTATTTTATATTTTAATATATATTTATTTGAAAGGGGGCGGGAATATGTTAAAACCAGTTGAACTGTCAGGGGAACGTGTTAAACTTCTGCCGCTTGAAGAAATTCATGCTGAGAATTTATATAAAGCAGCAAAACCTCAAGAAATTTGGAGATATCTTCCTGTTAAGGTTCAAAATATTGAGGATTTAAAAGCAGTAATAAAAGATGCCTTAAAAAGAAAAGAAAATGGCAGCGAGCTTCCTTTTGTAGTCTTAGATTTAGAAACAAATTCTATTGTAGGAAGTACCCGGTTCCTGGATATTTCTATCGCTAACAAAAGTCTTGAAATCGGTTGGACTTGGTATCATCCATCTGTTTGGCGTACCAGAGTAAACACAGAATGCAAATATTTATTGTTAAAACATTGCTTTGAAGATTTAAATCTTAATCGGGTTCAATTGAAAACAGATGTCAGAAATCAGCGATCCAGAGCAGCTATTTTACGTTTGGGTGCTGTTCAAGAAGGAATTATTAGAAAACAAATGATTTTATCTGATGGATATGTAAGGGACTCGGTTATCTTTAGTATCATTAAAGAAGAATGGCCATCTGTAAAAGAACGTTTGGAAGGATTTTTACAAAGACATAAATAGAATAGCAGGTCAATCTTTATATAATAAAATGGGCGGAAAACGGGCAGATAAAGATTGGATATTTTACGAAATCAAAAATTAATTTTTAAAGAAACCGATTTTCAACAAATGGAAATCGGTTTTGCCGTTTTTATAGTAACAGTAATATAAAAAAATAAAGCGACAAAAAGGCAGCTTTAGGGCCAATTATTCTTCTTTTTCTTCACTAAAAAATTTTCGCTGTCCAAATCGTCCAACGATCTTTTTCCAAAATTTCTCCTTGCTCATCAATTTGACTTTTAATATATTTTACAAGTTCTTTTAACTTATCATCAGTCAAATCATGTAAAATTGACCGACCGGTTCTATTTAACATATCTTTCTCAAGTTCTTGAATGCTATGATAAATTTTTCTTATTTCCCAAAGGGTATGCTCCTTAATACTGTTAAAGCCGGCAGCGATCAATGCATTTTTTACCTTTGCAGATTCGTGTCTGCGCCTAGTCTCCTTCTTCCCTAGTTCGGGAAATTTTTCAAAGAAATATCCGCGAATATGGTTCGGCGTACCTGGCAATAAACAGTCATCCGGGGTACGATCTTGAATAATAATAGTCCCATTTTTATTTAACAAACGAAAAGCCTCATTAAAAGCTTTTTCAAGTTCTTTTACATTTAAATGATGAATAAGTGCACGTTCAAGAATAATATCTCCAGAATGATCCGGTAAACCGGTATCTATTGCGTTGCCTATTTGGAAGGTTATATTAGGATAATCGATACAATTTTCTTTTGCTCCTTCGAGCATTTCCTTTGAGAAATCAATACCTATGACACTTTCAGCCCCCATTTCTATTAACTTTTTAGTATAGTTTCCTCCGCCGCAGCCTATGTCAATGACAGTTTTATCTTTGATATTTACTATCTCTTGAACGGTTTCAGACCATGAATCATCCACTTCCCGCATACTGTAAGTGTAACGGTTCTTTTTATCAAAAAAGTTTATCCCCACCTTAATCCCTCCTTTTGTAAAAAACTATACCCTATAATATCAATAATTAAAACTAATGATATTTTATAATATGCGATAATTATTAATTATCAATTAAGTTATTTTCATGTCTTAATACGTTTTTCAGCAGTCTCAGTCCGGTGTGAAACCGGCATGTGTCCTATAGCTTTAGCCAGACCAAACTCTGGCATATTCCCATATATCGATTCATAATTTCCAGCTTGGACAATATACGTTTCATGATAAATGCCAACCGCATTTGTCTTTCCGACTTTTTTATAAAAATTTCCCCAGGCTGTTAAATGCTTTGGACCTTTTGCATATGCTTTTAAATCCTCGAATGACCGCCAATATTGGACCATTGTAATCGTACGTAAATTAACAGATGTTTCTACTGAAAGAAAGCCAAGATCCTTATTCATATATAACTCACGGATCATAGGAGGCATCGCTTTAAATACCGGCAGCCAATTATGTACTGACCACCATTTATTAATTCGCATCCCTATGATAAATACAACAACTTCATTCCCAGGATCAGCCATAAAACGGCCGGGATAAATGGTTTTTCCCATATTGATTCTCCTCGCAAATTTTTTGATGTAACCGAGAAGCCCACCTGCTCAAGCTTTGCTAAGCGGGGAAGTTCAATAGCTTCACATAAGTAGGCATTTAGACTCAGAAGAAAAATTAAAAACAACCCAAATGACTCATTTTATAATAATGGCAATTCATTTAAAATTAGAACAATAAAGGAGGAGGGAAAATATTGAAGAAAAAATGGCCGATATCGATTCTCGCTTTGAGTTTTGCTTTTCTGTTTGCAACATCTTCAATGGCTTCTGCTGCCGGCTTCCATCATCCGGAGCACTGGAATGAAAACTCCACACTTTATCAAGGGAAATCTGGAACAGAAGTAAAGAATATGCAATACATCCTAAATGTCATGTCTTTTTACACGGAAACGGGCATTGTCGATGTGGACGGTATTTATGGACCTAAAACAGCCCAAGCTGTAAAAACATACCAAAAAGCGCACGGTCTTACTGCTGACGGTATCGTAGGACCTAAAACATGGAAAAGTTTTTCTCAATATATTGAGAAAAAGAATTCATCAACCTATGGCGCAGGCGGGTATATGGGACTAAGGATACAATGGAAATATGACAACACATCGGATCGCTCCCCGTCTACAGCAACTGTTTATGGCAACGGTGATACACAAAGTGATAAATACAGGTTATACCCGCATTAAGTCACTTACTTATAACCGGTTTTCATTACACGCATGTAATGAAAACCGGTTATTCATTTATCTATTATAAAAAGCTGCCCCATTAGCTAACAGAGCACTTCCACTCGAAATCCTCCAGGCGCGTTGACATAAAAGGTATAACCGTGTAATTGTTGAGGTGGTTTTACATCAAATCCATCCTCTATCAAACGTTGGTTGATTTTGTTCACCTGTTCTTTATTTTCTTGCGGGAATCCAATATGGAATGTTTTCGGATAATGGACCTCTCTTCCCTTCATTAGTGTCAGCACGAAACCGTCGTCATCAAGCATGACTGCAAAGCCATCTCCCTTACTGCTTTTGCACGTCATACCAAAATAAGTTTCCAAAAATTCTCGAGAAGCTGGAACATCAGTAACCGTTAAATTGAGGTGTTTAACCTTCATTCTTACACCCTTTCTTTAATTTAGCTTAACAAAAGTTCTGCTTTAATTATATTAATACTAGAAAGACAAATGAAATCAAATTTTTTAATATCAATTGTCTTAAAGTGTTTCTCAAATACTTGAAATATAAAAACGAAACTAAATGCAAATGGGGCGGTTCTAAAGAAGTGTTAGGCTGAAAGATGCTAAGTTACTCTTTTCCTATTCACCTTATCCATATTCGAAGTGGACCTAATGACTCCCATCCGCATGAAAGTGCTGCTTTTAGGCTGTTCCCCTGTTCATACCCCACAATAGGTAAGTTCTGAAACTCAGTAGAAACTGCTTGTACTATATCTTTCCACAGGGCTTCATTTGTATATTCCATTGAAAATGCGTTGGATATCCCAATAACACCGGCTCCTAAATTGGCTATAAATCCCGATATTTCGTCCTCCTTCTCTTTTATGAAAATTTTTACATCGTCTCGATCTAAGAGATTATATTTAATTACTTTTTCTGAATCATGTGCATAAGTCCATTTAGTCAAGTCTTCTTTTTTTGTAATAACACGCCATCCCAATTTGGCAGATTCCGAAACCGAAACAGGCGGATGATAAATCCACACTGCATTAAAAAGAACCTTAAAACCAATAGATGCCATGTCAAGATTCGCAAAGCTGTCCTTAATCGTCGAAATATTTCTATCCCCGATAAAATCAGCCACTTCTTGATCAGTTACATCCATACCTGCTGTTATAATATCTGGACATAAAGGAGGCGCTTCAGAAAGCAGGCCCCACACACCTCCATTACAATAGTAGGGAATACCATGTGATTCGCTTACAATACCGCACCAAATAATATTGTTCTTAACAGCCTGTTCTATATGTGTATTCACCTTCTTCCTCCTTTAATATCTGATCTCTTAAGATTGAAGTAACCCATACTTTTTTACTTGAAAAAATAGGTTACAAATTGTACTTCTGCATTTTCCTGACAATAGTTGATTGATTGACACCCAAACATTTTGCCATTTCTCTTGTTGTTTTACATTGCTTCATTGCTTTTATAAGAAGCCTTTTTTCGTTCTCAGCTATATATTCCATTAGATTCGGAAGTTTATCTTCTAAACGGTCATATTCATAAACAGATAAAAATTCTTGATCCAATGCATCAAGCTGTCCTGTAACGACAAAGCGTTCTATCACATTTTCCAGTTCTCTGACGTTTCCTGGCCATGAATATTTTAATAATTGTTCTAATTGTTTCTGGCCAATTTCTGCATTTTTTAAATACTGTTTGTTAAATGTCCGCAGGAAATGATGGATAAAGACATATATATCTTCTTTCCTTTCCCGAAGCGGCGGAATATGAATAGGAATCGTATTAATCCGGTAGTATAAATCCTCACGAAAATTATTATCTTTAATCATTTTTTTTAAATCCCGGTTTGTGGCAGAAATAATCCGGACGTCTACTTTTTTCTCACGGGTCCCTCCGACTTTCATGATCATTTTATCTTGCAGTACGTGCAACAGTTTGACTTGCAAGTGAAGCGGGATTTCTCCGATTTCATCCAAAAATACAGTCCCCTTATGAGCCAATTCAAAAATGCCCAGCTTCCCGCCTTTTCTTGCTCCAGAAAAAGCACCTTCTTCATAGCCAAATAGCTCCGATTCAAGTAAGCTTTCAGGAATTGCCCCGCAATTAACTGTTATAAACAGTTGATCGCTTCTATTGCTTAGCATATGAATTTGATTTGCGACTACTTGCTTTCCAACACCTGTCTCTCCAAGGATTAGAACAGAAGCGTCAACAGACGCGACGGATTTTATAAGTTCATTGATATTGTCCATTTTTTTATTTTTATAAACAAATGGCTGTTTCTCCAGCTTTTCTTGCTGGATTTGAATGACTTCCCTGCGATAGTTATCCATTAAATTTTTTAACTCCGTTATTTTATCGCTCACTTCATTGATTTCGGATGCATCTTTAGTGATTGAAACAACCCGGACAATGTCTCCTTTATCATTTTTTATAGGGATAGAATCGATCATAAAAACACCGCCTGATTGCGTGTATTGTAAGCCTTTCTCTCTTTGTCCCGATCTTAGTACCTTTGCAGATATACATGGATAAAACGCTCTTGACTTTTCCAAATCAAAAACATTTCTACCAATATGCTGCTGATCATCTTCAGACGTTGCCCAAATCACGAATCCTTTTTCATCCGTCACTAAAATTTCTTGAAAAAATTCATGAAACAAGGTTTGCCATTCTTGAACCAGCCATTTATCTTTAGAAACAAGGTTGTGCAGTCCCTTGTCAATCGCTAAATCAATGACACTGTTTATCTCATCTATATTCATTTTATTCACCTATCATTTTAGGATTGTTTTAATCAATCTTTTAATCTATTTCGACATCGGCTATTAACGCCCTTCCAAAAAAGAAAAAACCCCGAAATTAGCTCTCGAGATTTTCCCATCATCTATTTATTTAACTGTTCGTCTTCCATGCTAAAATCACAAGCTTTTAGTGGAACAATTTTTGTTCTCTTCACTAGCTTATAAACATTCCAAAGTAATAAAAAGAAAGGAAGACCGATATATGAGACAATGATGGCGTGCCAATCAATACTGCCGCCAAGAAAAGCATTATAGTTTTGACCCAGAATAACAATGATACAAAGAATAAATGCAAAAATTGGTCCAAAAGGGAACAGCTTCGCTTTGTACGGTAAAGCGTTGATATCATTGCCTTGTGCGACAAACGCTTTACGAAAACGATAATGGCTGACAGCAATACCAACCCAGGAGATAAAACCGGCCATGCTGCTGGCGTTAAGCAGCCATATATAGACAGTGCCTTCACCGAATAATGAAGACAAAAAGGCCAACATCCCTACAAGTGCAGTAACAATGAGGGCATAGATTGGAATCCCGCGTTTATTCACAGCCATTAAAAATTTCGGTGCCTTCCCCTCTTTCGCCAGGCTCCATAATGTTCGGGTACAAGCGTACATACCTGAATTGCCTGCGGAAATCACTGAAGTTAGAATAACTGCATTCATGATAGATGCGGCGAAGGCTAGTCCCGCCTTTTCAAACACAATAACGAAAGGGCTTACCCCGACATCTTGAAAGTTGGACTTAATCAATCTACCATCGGTATAAGGAATGATCAGCCCGATAATTAATATAGTAAGAACGAAGAAAATAAGCAATCTCCAAAAAACTTGCCGGGTGGCTTTCGGGATAGTCTTACTCGGATTTTCACTTTCTCCGGCGGCAATGCCGACCAATTCAGTCCCTTGAAATGAAAAGCCGGCAATCATAAATACGCTGATAATGCTCAAAAATCCGCCGTGAAAAGGGGCGTCGCCAATGGTAAAGTTTTTAAAGCCGATCGGCCTTTCACTTAATATTCCGAAAATAAGAGCCGCACCTACAATAATAAAAACAATCACACAAACCACTTTAATAATAGAAAACCAATATTCACCTTCTCCGTAACCTTTAACGGAAAGATAGTTTAGTCCGAACATAATTAATAGGAAGAGTACGCTCCATAACAATGAAGAACTGTGGGGGAACCAAAATTTCATAAGCAAAGAACCTGCCGTGACTTCTACCGCAATGGTAACGGCCCAGTTATACCAATAATTCCAACCAAGCGCAAAACCAAAGGCTGGATCAACAAAACGTGAGGCATAGGTGTTAAAAGAACCGGTGATTGGAAGAAAAGTAGCCATTTCTCCCAAGCTGGTCATTAGAAAATATACCATAACACTAATAGCAATATACGCGACTAAGGCACCGCCCGGGCCGGCAGAGTTAATCGTTGCACCGCTGGCTAGAAATATCCCCGTGCCAATACATCCGCCAATGGCAATCATATTAAGATGGCGGGCTTTAAGCGCACGATTTAAATGGTTCGAATAGTTATGGGATGAAGGCGATGGCGCATTACTCATTATTCCTGAAAAGCTGTCCTTGTCTGAAAGAATCACATCAGTTTTATTATCACTGTTCACTTGTTTATTCCTCCAATTGGACTATATTATCGAGACAAATTAATCGTAAAGTCACGAAGCCTCTTTGGAAAAAAGAGGTCAAGGTGCGGCGGCGCTTAAATTAAGGTTTTCCAACCACACCTTAGAAGGATGAATAAAATCCGGAACCTTCAAAATATTTCTTTTATGATTATTCGACCTAAAATATCTTTTCCTCCTGCAAATGATGCTTTTTAATATTTTCAGTTTCACTGCATGTCATGTATAATTCAACATTTTTTTGAGAGAGATATGAGAGAAATTTTTTCGGATTGACACATTGTTCAGGCGGCAGAACTCCCTCCCCTTCTATTTCGCCTTTTAACAGCATTTGTGCAGCGATGGATGCAGGAACGCCTGTTGCATAAGCAAGAGCAGTCACTCCCCAATCATCTTGCTGTCCTGTTAATATTTCAAATTTTACAGAGGATTGCTTTTCTCCTTTTTTTCCTTTGATTTCTACTAATAGCTCATCTATTCCCCACTCCGGTTCTTCTTGCAATGTTTGCTGCAGCAATGAAATGATTTGGCGGCGCGGGATAATTTTTTCTCCTGAGGATTCGACCGGTTGATTTCTTAATAGACCTAGACTGTTTAATGATTTTAACTTTTCTATAGTTGTTTCATCCCAAGTATCTTTATAAGTGATTTCCTTCACTTGCGGGAAACTTTGAGGAAGAGATCCGAGTTCCGAATGCAGGATAGAGTACGTTTTTTGAACACCTAATTTATCATGGAATTGCGTAAATTCTTCACCAGATAACGCTGGGATTTCACATAATTCTCCATCTCTAACAACGAGCGCATTTTTTATCGCTTCATCAATAATCGTATCAATAGCAAAAGAGAAGGTTAAGCCTGTTGTTGTAGAACCGTAGCGAATATGAATTTCTTCAGCCGAATCAAGCATGTCTACGCCGTACCGAGAGCAAATATTAGAAACCCCCGGGTCGGAACCCATACCTATTAATGCAAGAATTCCCGCTTCTTTGAATGAAGCATCAAGCGCTAATTGGTCTTTCGTCATCGTATACAAACCGCCTAAATCCAGCATGTTTACGCCAACCGCTGCAGCGGCACGCATAACATCTATATTAAACATATAGTTGGATGCATTAACACAGACTTTTCCTTGTTTTATAACTTCTTTCACTTTAGCTTGGTCCTTGATGTCCAAAGGAGTAATCGCAATGTTTTTTCCTGCCCATTTCTCCAATTCTTGAAGCTTTTTTTCATTCAAGTCTGCCGCTATAACCTCTGCACCGCTTTCAACCAAATCCTTAACAATCACTTGACCGATATTTCCTGCCGCACCTATCACAACAACTTCTTTCATTATATAAGCCTCCCTTGCTAAAATCTTTTCAACCTTTAATATGCAAGACATGTGCCAAACAGAGGGTGTTCTTATTGCGGCATTTTCAAATAATTCGAGAATCGAGATGGCATTGAGCATCAAATGTTGATGCGTAATAACATCAAATAAAGATAGAATAGCATTCAATTAAATAAACCTTATTATAAGAATGCCAAAACTAATTTAAAGGATATATTAATCACTTATCGAGAAGAATCTTGCATATATTTCTTTACAGAAGTTAATTATAAAAGGTCTTTAAGTTATAATGGATGAACTTAATGGAGTATCGCCTTTTTGCCGGCTTTATTTTTTTATTCCGTTGAATAGTGAGGTAAGGCTGATTCTTTTTTAAACATTTACATCAGACAGGGATAAATCCCGTTGGAAATGATATTGCCTTCTAACAGGAACCTTTTCTTTTAAACCCTTCTACTAGGGTGCGGAAACGCTTTCGACTTTCGGGTCCCATTATAGGGGTATCTGGGATCCTTGCGTCCTTCTTCAGCAATAGCGACAGCAATTTTTTCCTCTGATACGTCTAAACCAACATATTTTGTGTGATGATTAATAATAGCTAGCTCCTTTCGTAATGTAGCTCTGATTTGGTTCTTACTCAGTATCAATTGAAACCGAGTTAACCTACGATGTTACGAGTAAGGGGCTAGCTTCGTCCATGATAACTTTATTCTTTGAAGAATTCCTTTGTACTTCTTACTGTATCAATTGGGCGAACTAATTTTTCTATTTCTGCACGTTTAGGCTCTAGGAATGGGGGTAAAGATAATTTTTCTCCTAGTGTTTCATAAGGTTCATCTCCCATAAAACCGGGACCATCGGTTGCAAACTCAATTGAACAACTCCCACCTAGCCTAGCTTGAGGTGGGAGATTCTAGTTAAAGAAACCTAGAACCCCCTCCGTTCAACAAGAGGGTACAACCATACCTATTTTCCGACGTATTCCTTGCGAATGACCAACTTGTGTCCCCTGTCTAAGCAAGCACAAGAAGGTTCACCATCTTCAAATAAGCATAGAGGTTTCATACAGCACTCATTATAATGCGCCCAGCTCCTAGAATAGCCATCTGCTCCGGTGACTAGAGTAAAAGACTGGTACAATGGTGCTTTGATTTTATTTAATCATAAGTTGATATTAAGCTAATGATTTAAATAATTTTTTGCGTTCATTTTCTGTGAGATGATGATCATGCAGGTTAATACTTTGATGTGGGGTATTGACATTAAAAAGTGTGTAAAAAAGATGAGTTCGAACGTTTAGCTTTTTGTTTAACGTGTGCCAAAGACGCCAATGATGAATATTATGACGAACAATATATTGATGAAGGATCTTTGGTGGTTTATCGTTGTATCCGAGACCGCGCCTTCCTATAGTGAATGCGGCGGCTTGATGAATAGATATACCAAATTTGCGCATATATTTCAGTTTTCCGGCGACAGACGTATATTTCGGATTAACATGAATCACATCGATGCCCATTTTTTCTGCACGGCTCGTAACCGCAATGATCATCTTTTTATAGGCAAATAGACTCTTTAAACGGTTCGCTTTCTTATTGGCATATCTATTACCCGTTTTCGAAAGTGTTGTATCAAGGATTTCGAGAACAATGGGCTTGTTTTTTTGAACGGCTATATCAACTAAATCGATGGCTTTGGCTTCTATGATTTTCGTTATTTGACCGCTTGTTTTACCTTCGATAGAAAATTTTAATTTTCCGCTTTCAAGGTAGTTGCCATCATTTGTGAGGTCGGCCCAGGCAAAGTGGTCAACATTACAATCAACGCCTATAACGCCATCAGAAGTACTGAAATTAACATATGGGTTAGGTGTAACCTCTGCCAAACATTTGATAATATAGTAGTCTTTGTGATCCTCAATTGACCAAGAGATCGGTTGGCCATCGGCTTTTTTGTTTTTACAGGTTTGTTGGGTTAAAATCACGTTGTTGACAATCTCTTGTCCATACGGGAACAAAACGAACGGGATAGTAAAAGCTTTACCTCTAATTGAGGTGAAATGCAATGCCTGATTCTCTATATTGTACTGGAAAACAAAATTTCCAGATTTGGCATCCTTCCGGCCGGAAATCATCATTTGTTTCGTCCGTGCATGTTGAAAGACTTCTTGCCATTTTTCATGGTTTTGTTGATATTCTTCTTTGGTAAATTGTGACTTAAACAACTTTTTACCGCCAAATACGCAACTGGGTATGTGAGTTTTATATGTTTGTTTCTTTTCTTCCAGACGGTAGAGACGAAAGACTAACCGCCCGATCCGCGACTTTGTACGTTTAATTTGAACATCAAGATACTGGTGTTCAAACAAATAATCATTTAACCAAATCCGGGTTTCATTTTTCAAAGGAAGGGCGATCATGTTGTTTATCTTTAAAAAAGGGCTGTTTTTAGGCAGGTGAAGTTTTCCTTTGATTAAACTGTCCTTGACTTTAAGATATTTTGTTAGTTTTGTACGTTCTTTTTTTAATTTTTTCTTTAGATCTTTTATTTTTTCATCCGTTTGTTTGGTATATAATTTTTGTAACTCTGCTAAAGCCGTGAAGAGAGCCGCAGCCTCTTGACGGGCACTATTGGCATAGTAATCATTTAGGCCAAACTTTTTCTTTAACACTTGATGTAGACTTTCTTTATTTAATTGACGGCCCCAACGTTTCTCCCGGACCAAAGTATGGAATGCATAACGCTTGGCCTGGTTGAAAGTTTGTAGCACACCATTTAATTCATGAATGAGATAGCAAGACAGCTCGTTTTTATAGATTCTTCTCGAAAAATAAGCCTTTTTCATTTTTGCCCCCAACGGAACATACGTTCTATACCTTAGCATTATTATAGATGATACAGAAAACAAAGGCAAGTACGAAATGCCAGAGCCCAAAAGCATCCGATTCATCCCCCACCTAGCAAAGCTTGAGGAGGGGGTCTTCTCGGATAAATGATAAAGGGTGTCCCAAAAATTGAACCTTTTGGACACCCTCGATATTATCATTAGAACTTATCATTTATGCCATCAAATTGTGCTTGTGTCAATCACGAATCGATACTTCACATCAGAAGCTAATACGCGTTCGTAAGCTTCGTCAATTTGATCAGCTGAGATGACTTCAATTTTAGGAACGATGTTGTGTTCTGCACAGAAATCCAACATTTCCTGAGTCTCACGGATGCCGCCGATCATGGAACCTGCAAATGAACGGCGATGACCGATTAAATTCATTACGTTTAGTGACAACGGTTCTGCAGGAGCACCAACGTTTACCACAGTGCCATCAAGAGTAACTAGCCCTAAATAAGCATTGAGGTCAATCTTTGCACTTACCGTATTAATAATGAGGTCAAAGGTTCCGGCAAGTTTCTCGAAAGTTTCTGGATCGCTTGTGGCATAGTAGTTGTCTGCACCTAATTTCAAGCCATCTTCCCTTTTCTTCAATGTTTGTGACAGAACGGTGACCTCGGCACCCATGGCATGTGCAATTTGGACAGCCATATGACCAAGACCGCCCATACCTACAACAGCTACTTTCTTGCCAGGACCCGCTCCCCAATGGTTTAATGGTGAATATGTCGTAATACCTGCGCAAAGTAATGGTGCTGCGACATCAAGCTCTATGTTATCAGGAATCCTGAGTACGAAATCTTCCTGTACGACAATGTGAGTAGAATAGCCTCCTTGAGTAGGTTCGCCGTATTTGTCAACACCAGCGTAGGTTTGGATATTTCCTTTGAGACAGTATTGTTCTTCTCCTTTACGGCAATTCTCACATTCGCCGCAGGAGTCAACCATACATCCGACTCCTACCCGGTCACCAACCTTGTATTTTGTTACATTAGGTCCAACAGCCGTGACAATCCCCGCGATCTCGTGTCCAGGTACGAGCGGATAGTTCACCGGGCCCCATTCTCCGCGTGCCGTATGGATGTCTGAATGGCATATGCCCGCATATTTAATTTCAATTAGTACATCATGTAAATCAAGATCGCGCCGTTTTATTTCAGCTGCGCGAAACGGTTTGTCTGGACCGTCGACAGCCCGTGCTTTAGCAGTAATCATAAAGAAGCCTCCCATAATTTATACTTTCAAGAGAATGTGCCTGCAACAGGTAAATGAATCACTCAGGTTAAATTTCCCATTATTCATTTCCATCCCTGCTTTTTTCTCTTGCAATACAATTTTATTCCCTAGAGTTAACTCTAGGTCAAGTGATATACTATATTTTTTGAGACCTCCCGTGCTATACATATTATTTATCAATCTAGTCACTAGTAAATTATTACACCGAGCCGGTTTTACCTTCTTTTAAGGTGACTTTGACATGCAGAAAATACCGTGATAAAATTTCTCATAATATTAGAGTTAACTCGAGGTCTACATTTTATTAAAGGGAGATCTATAATGAAAACATATTCTATCAGCGAAGTTGCAAAAGAATTGAATCTTACAGTATATACATTGCGTTACTATGACAAAGAGGGACTTATCCCTTATGTAGAACGGACAGCCAGCGGAACACGCTTGTTTAAAGAATCTGATATCGAAGCTTTAAAAATAATTGAATGTCTGAAATCCACTGGGATGCCTATAAAAGAAATAAAAAAATTCATTGATTGGTGTTCTGAAGGTGATGCCACGTTGCAGCAAAGATATGACATGTTTATGGAAAGAAAAGCTAGTGTAGAAGCGCAAATGGAAGAATTTAAAAAAACAATGGCACTCATCGAACATAAATGTTCATATTACAAGACTGCTTTAGAAGCAGGTACGGAAGATATTCATAAAAACAATAAAATAAAGATTACTAATTAATAGATGCCAGCCGATTTTAATACTGGGGAAATTGGACTTTTTAATATTTGGGTTTCATTATAAATGAATTTAGTGCTATACGAGTATTTTCTTAGGAATTCGACTTTTTATGTTTAGATTGGCTTAGTGTGCAAAATTCGCAATTTTAACTCTGGACCCCTTTTTTTAAAAAATACAGACAATTGTATTGTTCATTTATCCATAGATGGTTACAATTAAATTAGAACATTTTGAAAAGGGAGGATTTGATATGTCTTTACCTGATAAAGTGACTATCATTGAAGTAGGTCCGCGTGATGGATTGCAGAATGAAAAAAATATGATTCCGACCGAAACAAAAGTTCAATTTATAAAAGCGCTTAAACAGGCGAATTTGCCGGAAATGGAGCTGACATCTTTTGTGTCGCCAAAATGGGTGCCGCAAATGAAAGACGCTGATGAAGTTATTGAACAGTGTTTAGATCAAACTCGCAACTTCGTTCTTGCACCAAATCAAAAAGGCATTGAACGATTTTATCAATCCGGTGCGAACGAAATTGCTGTATTCGTGGGTGCCAGCAATACTTTTAACAAGAAAAATATTAATAAAACAACAAATGAAAGTTTAGAAGAACTGAAACCATTGATATCCGACTTAAAACAAAACGGTAAGTTTGTCCGTGCTTGTATTTCTACTGCCTTTTACTGCCCTTATGAAGGAAAAGTGGCTGCAGAAGAAGTCATAAAGCTTTCTGAAACCTTTGCAAATTATGGGGTTGATGAATTAAGCGTGGCTGATACGGTAGGAATGGCGACACCTAAGGAAGTTTATGATTTATTAAATAGCCTAAAATCAAATCTGCCAAAGGGAATCATGTTAACCGGTCATTTTCATAATACTCGCGGGACGGCACTTGCCAACATTTACGCCAGCCTTGAAGCCGGCGTTGATCGGTTTGACAGTTCTGCAGGCGGTTTGGGCGGATGTCCGTTTGCCCCAGGCGCAAGCGGCAACGTAGCAACTGAAGACGTTCTTTACATGCTTCATGGCATGGGTATTGAGACCGGCGTAGATATAGAGAAAGTCATAAAAGCCGTCGACATTGTGGCACCGTATATGACCCGTACTTTTGACAGTAAACTCTATCAGCTTCAAAAAAATAATCATTTAACACCAACAACAAAAGGCTGACGAATTTTCCCGTCAGCCTTTTATAACAGGTGCAAAGCAACTAACTTTTTACAAATTTCATTCGCGGGTTTATGATTTGATTTGGACTTTTTAACTGAAAACATTGATAGGTCTCAGAATAGTCGATGGTCATATCTTCTTCATAATAGATTTGAAATTGCGCTTCAATATAAACGGTTTTATCGTTGGTCTTGATTTCGATATCATCGGGCTCCGCGTGGTGAACAGCAGCGAGATATATTACACCATCGTTGACACATCCGCACCCTATTGTATCGTAAACCAGTTTTAACTGCTCATCATCATTTTCTCCTAATTTTTCTCTAATTTTCTCTTTAGCTTTGTTTGTAAATTTAATGTTCATGACCCATTCCCCTTCTTTTCAATGTATCTATTGCCCAGTTACACCAATCGATCCACAATTTCATATAACGAATACCGAATTCTGATGTAAGATATTCACCTAAATTTTCTTTTTCATTTGTTATTTCGCCTATTTTCTCCTTTTGAATATTTTGCATAATATCTAAAGCATTTTTGTGCCGCTCCTGACAGCTTTTTAAAAAATCTATCGCACGTTCTGTTTCAATAAAATCAAATAAAGCAACTTTAAGCAGCCGGAAGTCTTTTAATTTTGCAGGTTCAGCTGCCTGTTCATTTAACCAATCATAGACAACGTCTTTACCGGCTTGCTGAATATGGTAAATTTTCTTATCAGGATGATCCGCTTGATGGACAACCCGGCTTTTGACAAGCCCTTCATTCTCCATCTTGCTCAATTCCCGGTAAATCTGTGTATGGTGGGCATGCCAAAAATATATGATTTTTTCTTTAAACTCTTGCATTAGTTCGTAGCCTGTAGCATCATGTTTCATTAATAATCCAAGTAAAGCGTATCGCAACGACATAACATCACCTATCCTGACCAACCATTTCTTAAGGCTATTTTAACATATTAAAATACTTGCTTAATGTCAGCTGCCCTATTGTAATTTTTATAACTTTCGCTATACTTGACCTATGTGCCATATCTCATAGAAAGGATAGTGTCAATGAATGCTCTCACACGTTTTAGTCTGAAAAATCCTGTTGCAATTGTATTGATTGCTGTCTTGCTTCTTATCGGCGGCGTGTATTCCTTTTCATCTTTAAAGATGGATCTGCTGCCTGATGCCACTTTTCCGCAGCTATCCATTCAAGCGACTTATCCTGGAGCATCTCCAACGGACGTCGATGACAAGGTCATTTCACCTCTTGAAGATAAATTCAAGGGCTTAAATCATTTAAAAACAATGCAAAGTTCCAGTTATGAAAATACAGGTATTATCAATTTAACATTCCCTTTTAATACTGACATGGATAAAATGGAACGGGAAGTCAATAAACTCATTGACAGCGCCCATTTGCCGGATAATGCTTCAACTGATGTTAATCAGTTTTCCTTCGGTTCCTTACCGATATACAGTATCTCCTTATTTGCAAAGGGAGACGCAAACATTAATAAAATTGTTAATGATGATATCGTTCCCGATTTGGAGAGAATTCCCGGGGTAAGCAGTGTTTCCGCCGGAGGAGATAAAGAGCATTACTTGAATGTTATTGTTGATAAAGATAAGGCCCGGCAAGCAGGGATATCTCTGAACACAATTGAGAACGCAATTAAAGATAAATTTGTTTCTTCACCGGCTGGAACCATCACGAAAAACAATGCCGAAATTCCTGTAAAAGTCGATGAAAAACTAAAAGACGTCAAAGCGCTTAAAAATTTGCAAATACAACCCGGAGGCGGCAGTACGCAAGCTCAACCAAGCTCGCAAGGCCAGCCGTCAGCAAAAAGCGGTGCACAAATTAAAGGCAGCTTGCAAGGTACGGCGCCGCAAGGCAGTTCGCAAGGCATACAAGCTCCAGCTGTTAAGCTTGGCAACATTGCTAAAATAAAAGAAATAAAAGATCAGACAGAATATACCCGTTACAATCTAAAACCGGCGATTTCAATTGCAGTTTCGAAACAGCAATCTGCAAACACAGTTGATGTTTCAAACAAAGTTATGGATGTCTTACATAAATATAACGATCAAGTCAATTACGCTGTAGGGTTTGGCCAAGCAGAAGGTATTAAAGCATCCGTTAAAAGTCTTGTTCGTGAAGGGTTGCTTGGCGCTATTTTTGCTTCGATTGCAGTCCTGATTTTCTTAAAAAATATTCGAGCAACAATTATAGCTATTATCTCGATTCCGCTGTCATTACTCGTCTCCTCTATTTTCTTAAAAAGTATGGACATTACCTTAAATGTCATGACGTTAGGAGGCATGGCGGTTGCTGTCGGCCGGGTTGTTGATGACAGTATTGTCGTAATCGAAAATATTTACCGGAGGATTAAAAATAGCGGAGGAAAAAAGCCGTCTAATGAACTAATCCGCCAATCTACCAAAGAAATATTGCGGGCGATCACATCATCAACCATTACAACGATTGTTGTATTCTTACCGCTTGGGTTTGTCGGCGGTATAACAGGTAAATTTTTCTTACCTTTCGCCCTGACAATCGTATTTTCACTGCTTGCTTCGTTACTTGTTGCTGTAACGATTGTACCGATATTTGCAAAGCTTTCTTTTAAAAAGGAAGGTCAAAAAGAAGAAAGATGGGATTGGCTAAGGCCCGTCCGCAGGGCTTATCTATGGCTGGTCAAAAAGGCGCTTAATCATAAGATTATTGTTTTAACGATTTTACTATTATTGCTTATTTGCTCATTTATAGCTGTACCAAGTCTTGGCTTTACCTTTTTACCAAATGATGAACAAAAAACGGCTGTAGCGACGATTAATCTTCCCGCCGCAACATCCTTGAATAAAACGAATGATGTCTCATTGGACATTGAGAAATATCTAAAACATAAAAAAACAATTAAAGATATATCTGCTGAAATTGGCAGCCGGGATTACCAAACAGGTGTTAAAAGCGATAACGTTATTAACTACTTCATTACTTTAAAGAAGAATGTCAACGTTGAAAATGAAGTAAACTCGCTTACCAAAGAAATCAATAAAATGACAAAAGACAAAGCACCCGGATCAGAAATAAATGTTCAAGATATGTCTTCTCAAACTGGACCGTCTAATAATAATGTCAATATAGATCTCTACTCAAACGATATGAGCGCCCTGGAAAAAGCGTCTTCCAATGTAGAAAACTACATGAAAAAGCAAAATGACCTAAAATCTGTAAAAAACAATTTAACTAAAAAACAGACGGAATGGGTTGTTCAAATAGATCCTAAAAAAGCTTCGGAGTACGGTGTTTCCAGCGCAATGATCTTAGGAACTATTAACGACCAAACACAGCCTGTAACGATTGATGATGTTTCATTAAAAGGCTCAGATTCAATTAAACTATCATACGATAAAGATATTCATTCTGAAAATCAGATTAAAGACACACCAATTTTTACACAAAAAGGAACTATACCGCTATCTAAAATTGCAGATGTCAAACAAACTCAAGCACTAACCGCCATCCAAAAGCTCGATGGTAAAGTATACGCTCGCGTATCTGCCGAAATCACAGGCGATAACATAGCCAAAGCAACGGCTAATGTGACCCAAGGTGTGAAAAAACATGTTGACTTGCCGCATAATGTCACCTTTAAAACAGGCGGCGGCAGCGATGATACAACGAAAGCCTTTAAAGATCTTATCATTGCAATGCTGATTGCTATCGGTCTTGTCTATCTCACTATGCTAATTACTTTTGGCAAAGCCCGGACGCCATTTATTGTCTTAAGTTCACTCGTTTTTGTCCCTTTTGGTGCTATTCTCGGTCTGTTAATAACGGGAGAGCCGCTTTCGATCAGCGTAATGATTGGTGTACTCATGCTTATCGGCATCGTCACCACCAACGCCATTGTCTTTATTGACCGGATTGGTCAAAACAGAGATCAAAAAGGCATGACGGTTCGTGAAGCCGTTCTTGAAGCTGGCCAAACCCGTCTGCGGCCGATTTTAATGACCGCGTTTGCAACGATCACTGCCCTGATCCCGCTTGCATTTTCTACATCTGAGGGGACATTAATTTCAAAAGGGCTTGCTGTTGTTGTTATCGGCGGATTGACAACATCTACCCTTTTAACACTCATTTTACTGCCTGTGCTGTATGAGTTATTTTTTAGAAAAACAGTCAAAAAAGAATTAAGAGACTAAAGAGGATGTTTAAAGCAAAAAAATATTATATATCGTTACTTTTTGGTATGCTAATGATAATCAAAGATTTCTTGAAAGGAAGTTGAAAAATATGAAACCTATAGAAACTAATGAATCCTTCGATCAAACAATCAAAAGCAGCGAGCCTGTTGTTGTCAAATTCGAAGCTGATTGGTGCCCTGATTGTAAGCGCCTTAACATGTTTATAGACGACATCATCAAAGACTATAAGTTCGAGTGGTATGAAGTCAATAGGGATCAGCTCCCTGAGCTTGCTGATAAATATGAAGTTATGGGGATCCCAAGCTTGCTCGTTTTCCAAAACGGGGAAAAAATTGCCCATCTTCACAGTGCAAATGCTAAAACACCAGAATCTGTACGCGAGTTTCTTGACAGCGCAGAAAAGTAAAATTAAATATATGCATTCATGGACTGGCCATAAATTAGATTAACTGACTTATGGACAGTCCTTTTGTATTTCATCGCTTGTTTAAAGGAGAACAGATGATGGTAAACATTAAAAAGGGTAAAAATAAACTTTACATTGAAGAGCAAGGGGAAATAGTGGGATTCGTTACATTTAAGCCAATTGATGACAATTCTATCAGCGTTAATTATATTTTCATTGCTGACGAATACCATGGTAAAGGATTTGGAGAAAACTTAGTTAAAGGACTTGTGGCGTTTGCCAGAGAGGAAAATAAAAAGGTTATTCCTGCATGTCCTTTTGTTAAAAATCAATTTAATCAAAATGAACAGTATCATGATGTACTTAGAAAAAAATAAGATAATTGATTGTAACAACTTGTTTGGACAGTCGTATTTTCCTATTGATAGAGCCGGCTACTTTCTCCTTCAATTAAGATTTTTTACTCCCCTTTTAATAGCTCGTATTTTCCGAAAAGTGGATTTTAAATAAAAAAACTGTAATTTTACATTTCTTTAAAGATAACCCTTTTTAATTGAATTCCTCTAATTAGAGTAGCAAAATAATATAGGCAGAATAGTTTACTAGTGTAAACTATTTACTTTTGCTTTTCACCGCTGAATAACATTTATTAAAAACTAATAATTAGCTAATTATCCAGCAAAAATAATACTACTTAATTTATTGGAGTGACAATTGATGGGAACTATTCAAGCTTTTTTAAAAAACTGTGCTGACAGTACACCTCATATAGAAGGTTTAATTGGCGGCAACAAACGATTTACTTTTAAAGAATTCAATGAGCGTGTCAACCAACTGGCCCATTATTTATTGGAAAAAGACGTTCAAAAAGGAGATCGCGTGGCTATCCTATGTAAAAATAACTATCCCTTCCCTATTATTATGATGGCTGCCATCAAAATCGGTGCTATTGCCGTCCCTTTAAATAGACAGATGACTGCCTATGAAATGGAAGGTGTTATTGAAAAATGCCAACCTAAAGTTTTATTTTATGATGAAGAATATACGGAATCTCTCTCATTAGTTGTTAAAAAACAAATGATTCCTTTCATGATTTTAACAGGTTCTGGAATAGACACTGTCCCAACTTTTAATGAATTATTTGCCGGACAATCCGGTGATGAACCTGAACAGACAATTGAGGGTCAAGATCCTGCTATCATTTTGTTTACTTCTGGAACAACCGGTAATTCTAAAGGTTGTGTGATTACCCATCAAAATCTTTATGCGTGGTTCACGGATATTGGCAGCATAAGGAAAGTTGAGCCAGGACTGCGTTTTCTTGGCGTTCATCCTTTTTACCATATGAGTTCAGTCTTAAATATTTTAAATGGTATATATAACGGGATCACGATGGTTTGCCTATCCGATTCTGACCCTGCATCAATCTGGGATACAATTGAAAAAGAGAATATTAATATGATGATGGGCTTCCCTTCAACATATACCTATATGCTTGAGGAATTAAAAAATAGTAACAGAGACGTTAAATCATTTAAAATGGCTCAATGCGGCGGGACAAAGGTTCCAGAAAGCTTAATTAGACAATATGCTGAATACGGCATTTGTTTATCGCAAGGTTACGGCAGTACAGAAGGTTGGGCAGTCAGTGCATGGCATCCTGATATGGGTTACGATAAAATAAATTCCGTTGGAAAACCGATTAAAAATGTTGAAGTTAAAATTGTTGATCCAGACAGCCATAAGGAACTTTCAACAGGAGAAGTCGGAGAAATTGTTGTTAAGAGCCCTTATGTTTTTAAAGGCTATTGGAGAGATCCGGAAGCAACGAAAGAGGTCCTTAAAAACGGCTGGTTCTACATGGGCGATGCCGGTAAATTTGATAAAGATGGATTCTTATATATTATGGACCGATATAAAGATGTTATTGTCTATGGCGGTG
The DNA here is from genome assembly GCF_042665295.1 of Scopulibacillus cellulosilyticus. Classification (NCBI taxonomy): domain Bacteria; kingdom Bacillati; phylum Bacillota; class Bacilli; order Caryophanales; family Sporolactobacillaceae; genus Scopulibacillus; species Scopulibacillus cellulosilyticus. The sequence goes on along the minus strand of NZ_JBHTCO010000001.1, from coordinate 21,801 downwards.
AAAATATATATTCCGGCGAAGTAGAAAAAGTCATCCATGAAATCGATGGTGTCTTGGAGGTTGCGGTTGTCGGTATCCCCGATGAATTTTGGGGTGAAATCCCGCGGGCATATATCGTAAAAGAATCAGGAAGTCATCTTTCTGAAGGAGAAATTATAAACCACTGTAAAGAAAAACTCGCCGATTATAAAATTCCTGAAATTGAATTTATCAATGAACTTCCTAAAAACAGCTTGGGAAAAATACTAAAACGACAATTAAAAGAATTAGCCTTACAAACTCAATAATAATTTAGAAAGAACCCTTAATTTGAAGGGTTCTTTCCTGACTTTTATGAAAAAATGACTCGTATCTAAAATATCAGTCCATCCAGTGAATAATCCCCGGCGCCTATTAAAGCAACACCAATGGCAACAACTATTAAGATTAAATTAAACTCAAATCCGTTTTCTGTTACCCAAAAACCATTTTTACCATGCACCTTAATAATCGCGGCAACCATTGTAACTGCAATCAAGAGAGAGGCAAGCGGAGTCAAAAACCCAAGCGTAAACAATGCACCGCCAACAAGCTCTGATAAACCAGCCATTATGGCCATAGCCAGCCCTGGTTTAATACCGATCGACTCAAAGAAGCCTCCCGTACCCTTTATGCCATGGCCGCCAAACCAACCAAATAACTTTTGTGTCCCATGACCTATAAAAGATAGTCCAATTACTAAACGAATGATCAATAAGCCAAGATTTATCATTATAATCACCTTTCTTTTTGTTTTAATCTCGAATTCGAGGTAAATACTTAAAAAATTTGGTAAATGACATCCTTTATAATTAAGATTAAGGTATAAGTTCTGTTTTTTAGAAGTTAGTTATCTCGAATTCAAGATATATTATATTCAAGATTATTTTTCTTGTCAACAGCTAATTATAAATAACAATATCGAAAAATATTGTTATGATTATGAATTTCAAATAAAATAAAGATAGTTGTTTGTTTTTTACCCCGGTGTAACTGTCCGTAAGACACCTCTTAAAACATTAGGAATCATTGACGTTTAGGCGGGAGATAACGGATAGTAATCACTGATAAGTTCAACTATCTATTAGTAGGGAGTAACAAAACCCCACTGATGAAAGTTTTACTTTATACATAATGGGAGGTGAAAGCTGTATCTTGACTTATGGATACGGCAAGAAAATGAGTGTACATATTGAAGCAAAAAAAGGCGACATTGCAGATACAATTCTATTGCCCGGCGACCCGCTTCGCGCTAAATATATTGCGGAAAATTTTTTGGAAGATGCTGTTTGTTATAATGAAGTCCGCGGCATGTTAGGTTTTACCGGTACATATAAGGGACAGCGTATTTCTGTTCAAGGATCAGGTATGGGGATCCCCTCCATTTCAATTTATGTTAACGAACTCATTCGCGAGTATGGTGTGAAACGTTTAATTCGTGTTGGTACATGCGGCGGCATTCAGCCTGATGTAAAAATTCGTGACGTCATTATTGCAATGACTTCATGTACTGATTCACATGTGAATCAGCAAACTTTCCCAGGGTTTAACTATTCACCTTGTGCAAATTTTGATTTGCTGAAAAAAGCTTACGATACCGCTGTTGAAAAAGGATTAAACGTTAAGGTCGGCAATATCTTATCATCAGACATTTTCTACCGGGATAATATGGACATCATGAAAAAATTGGGCGACTACGGTGTTCTTGCCGTTGAAATGGAAACGACAGCTCTTTATACATTAGCTGCTAAATACGGTGCAGAAGCTTTAACTGTTTTAACAGTCAGCGACCATCTTTTTACAGGTGAAGAAACATCGGCGGAAGAACGTCAAACGACTTTTAACGATATGATTCATATTTCTTTGGAAACCGCATTTAAAGAAAACTTGTCGATTCGCAAGCCTTAAGAGGCGAAGCCAGAGGCTTAGTTGTACTTATACTTTAACCCTTTAAAATAAGGGGTGATCATTCACCCCTTTATTTGGAATCCGCCTTCATGTATAATGCCGTGCAACCCGCTAACAGCTCTTCAGCCTTCTTTAACTCTTTCTTTGTTTCATTATAATTCTTAATTCTCTTATTTAGCGTCACTTTGCGATTATCAATCATCCGCTTGACTTCGGATGGACTGGGCCCGCCGCGGACAGAACGCCTCTTAACAAAAATTTTTGGATTAACAATCCCTTTCCATTCATTTTCCGTTAATTTGATATCATCTAAAAACTGATTAATTTCATCAACACGCCATTCATATAACTCTTTCTTTTTTTCTGATGATTTTACAGCAATCCGCGAAGCGATATGATGTGCCTTACGGAAAGGCAACCCATGATTACGGGTTAAAACATCGGCTAATTCTGTTATCGTTATTAAATTTTTGCCGGCTTCTTTAGCCGCGCGTTCAACGTTAAAAGTCATTGTCCGAACGACAGCATTCATTAACCGAATGGCGCGGGAAGCTTTATGACAGCTTTTGTAAAGATGGGGCTGTAGATCATCCTCTGAATCGACAATATCTCCATACGGCGTATTATGCAGCATCTGAACAATTGTCATTGCCTCTCCAAGAGCGCTGCTGGCAAGCGCCCGGGAGTGCTCAATCGATACTGGATTCCGCTTTTGCGGCATGATGCTTGAAATTTGCACATAGGGATCCGCCACTTTCAATAAGCCAACTTCCTTTGTCGTCAATCTAAGAAATTCCTGAACCCAGCGTCCGGTATTAACCATGAGACTAACAATGGATAGAGCGGACGCTGATAAGTAATCGCCTGTGGCAATCGCATCATAAGAATTCTCGACTAATCCCTTAAAACCTAGCAATTCTGCCAATCGTTCCCTGTTGATTGAAAATCCCGTTGTCGTAATCGCGGCGGCTCCTAACGGCGATTGATTAACAGTATGATAGGCTGACCATAAACGCTTCTCATCTCTATGTAAATTATCAAAGACAGCTGCTAAATAGTGCCCAAAGGTTGTCGGTTGGGCGGGTTGTGTATGGGTATGAGCAGGCATGACGGTTTCAATGTGTTTTTCAGCCTGAATGAGAAGCGCTTCACTTAAACAATTAACATCATTTATTAATGTTAAAATGTATTTTCTGGCAACAAACCGATACATCCCCTCCCCCATATCGTTACGGCTGCGGGCAATGTGCATTTTCCCTGCCAATTCATCACCGATTATCTTGCCGAGTTTCGCCTCCATCAAAAAAAATAAATCTTCATAATCCGGATCATATGCTAGTGTTTCCCGCTTCACAGACGTCAACTTTTCCAGCCCGCAAAGGATTTTTTTAGTATCCTGCGCAGACAATAAATCTTGTTCCTTTAACATCACAACATGAGCCTTATGCAAGGAAAACATCGCATCGAATAGATAATCCCGCTGATCGTAAAAAATAGGTTTTAATAATTCATTGACGTAAGTCCGTCCCGGAAACGCAGAGCCTTCTGCTTTAATGAAATCATCATTTTCTAACAACACCGTGACACTCCTTTATTCACACTTCCATCAAGCTCCATAGGATTATATTTTTCAAGAATTAAAATACATGATTATTTATCCTTTTACACCTGTTAATGAAATACCGTCAACAATCTTCTTCTGGAAAATTAAGAATACAATCATCATCGGGATAACAGCTAACGTACTCATTCCCATAATCGTATTCCATTGAATACCACCCGAGTCAGCTGTCGAATACAATGAAATCCCGACAGGCAGCGTCCGCATATTAGCGCTTGAGGTTGCAATAACCGGCCACAGGTAAGCATTCCAGTTTCCCAGAAAAGTGATAATTCCCATGGCTGCCAGCGCCTGTTTGACTTGCGGCAGTACGATACGCCACCAAATCTTAAATTCGCCCATCCCATCAATACGGGCTGCATCTAAAATGTCATTGGGGATACTCAGCATAAATTGCCGCATCAAGAAAACCCCGAACGCCTCTATCATCCCAGGCAGCATTAAGCCCCAGTATGTATTGACCCAATGCAGCCGGCTTCCCATCACATACCAAGGAATAACCAACAGTTCCGTCGGGATCATCAATGTGCTGAGAATAAGAATAAATATCACCTTTGACCCGGGAAATCTATACTTTGCCAATACATACCCAATCAAAGAATTAAATATGAGACAGCTGACAGTAACGACAACAGCCACAATGATACTGTTAAGATACCAGTGCAAATAACCCGTTTCTTCAAAGATATACTTATAACCCGACCAATCAATCTTATCTGGTAAAAAAGAAAAATTATAAAAATCCGGCAAGCTTTTAAAAGAAGATAAAATCATCCATACAAAAGGAAAAGCAACAACAATAAGTCCAGCCCATAACAAGATGTGAATCAAAAGGCCGGCAATATCTATACTTTTCTTCAAAACGAGTCACCTCCTATAAAACTGTACTCTAGTATTCAAAGTTTTTGCTTAGGACCTTTAACTGAATCAAAGTAACAAAAAGTATCAGAATAAATAGTGCTACAGTAATCGCGGAAGCATATGCCATATTAAAATCATTAAACGCTGAATTGTACATGTAAATAACCATACTTGATGTACTATTGAGGGGGCCGCCGGCATCGCCGCTGCTGCTTGCCGTTAAGTTCTGGATCTGCGTAAAGGTCTGAAGCGCCGTAATAACCCCTGTTACCGCCAAAAAAATGATTGTTGGATTTAACAAAGGAAATGTAATTCGCCAAAACATCCGCCATTTGCTGGCCCCGTCAATTTGTGCCGCTTCATAAAGCTGTTTAGGAATAGCTTTTAATCCGGCCATAAAAATTAACATGCAAAAACCCATCGCTTGCCAAATCATCATGATGCTGACGGAAATAAGCGCTTCTGATGGGTCGGTTAGCCATCCTTGGGGAGAAATGTGAAACCAGCTTAACATTTCATTCATAAACCCAGTATTCGGATCATACATCAGCCGCCATACCCAACTCACTGCGACGATAGATGTAATATAAGGTATAAAATAGACAATCCGATAAAACCACCGCAGCCGCTGAATTCTTTCAATGGCTAAAGCAAGGATGATTCCAATTGCCATCTGTATGGGGACAGTGATAATAACATAAAGAAGTGTATTCATAACAGAACGCCAAAATACTTTATCACCGACGAGATGAATATAGTTTTCAAGCGTGAAACCTGAACCATTTTGCGGTGAAAATGACATCGAAAACGCATAGAGCGTAGGAAAAATTCGGACACATAAAAAGAACAGCAGCGGAATGGTCAAGAATGAATAGGCAATCAAAGTACGCCTTGTTTTTAACGTCATTGCCTTTCTCATCTGACCGTTCATTAAATCTGACATGGCCATTCTTCCTTTCAAGTCAGTTGAACGCTTAATGATATTAATCATCAAGCGTTCATTTACTATCTTGTTTTATTATTGGCTGTTATAATAGTTGTCACGAATTGCCTGCTGGCTTTTTACTAAATTTTCAAAGGTTTTATCAACAGGTGCATTTTTAAGCAAGATCATTTGAATAGCGTTATTAATATCATTCCGTTCCTTTTCCTCGTCAACAAAGAAAGTTGCGTGGGCATCTTTTAGCCCTTTGACAAACGGCCCGTATACAGGGTCACTTGTTATTGACTTGTCGCCCGCTAACGAAGCTGAAGCTGGAAGCTCGCCGACTTTATCTAACCATTCTTTCTGGGTTTGTTCAGAAGTTAAGAACTTCAAAAACTTTTCAGACGCCTTTAGTTTCTTTCCGTTTACACCTTTGGCGATGCTATTCGTCCAATAAGACCCAAAGTTTGACTTGACGCCGCCTTCATTGCGAACTGGTAAAGTTGTGACACCCCATTTAAATTTTGCGGCATCTTTTATCGCGGCGATATCAAACGACCCATCTATCATCATACCAGCTTTACCTGCTTGGAAAGCAGTATTATAGTTTTGAAGAAAATTCTGATCGCCAATATGATGTTTCTTGGTCATATTGATCCAATATTTAAAAGCCTTTAATCCATTTGGAGAAGCATTCCATTGTACCTTTTTCCCATCTTTGCTAAACGGTGTTACGCCCCACTGGCGAAGAAACACTTCTTCAAAAGTATGATAGCCTTGGCCCTCGACATTCCAAGCAAAACCTTCTTGCTCATATTGTCCATTAGACTTTCGTTTCGTCATCTTCTTAGCATCTCGAATAAGTTCATCCCAAGTCTTAGGCGGTTTGTTAGGATCAAGACCCGCTTTTTTAAATAAATCTTTGTTCCAAAACAGCGCAAGCGATCGAACGGCTGTAGGCAATCCATAGTATTTACCATGAATTTTTGACGATTTCACCATTGGAATATAATATTGATCAATTTGTTTCGTGCTCATAAAATCCTCTGGAATCGGCTGGATGTACCCTTTTTTCTCATACTGCGGCAGCCATCCGTAATAGAGATTCATAATGTCGGGTCCTTTGTTCGCATTCATCGCCGCGGCAATTTTTTGATTGTACTTTTCATAAGGGAAATCTTGAGCAACAACTTTAATGTCAGGGTTCTCCTTTTCAAATTTTTGAATGAGTGTGTTCATCTCTTTAACTTTAGATGGGAAGGTATACTGCCAATAGGTAATGGTAACCTTACCTTTTGAATCGGAACCAGTATTGCTGTTACTGCATCCGGCTGCTAAAAGAAGAATAACTGCAAGAGGAACTGCCAAAAATTTGTATAAATGCCTTCTCATTAAATCACCCTTTCAATTTTTCAGAGAGTGCAAGCCGTTAATCTTTCTTTTTAAGGATTTATGAGGAGTCTCATAATATTTTAGATTCCCATTCACATAAATCCATTTGACAGCGGATCATCGCTTTATTTGTACAGCTGCCGAAACTGCGAAGCCCATGTAGAAGGGCACAATAAATCGGTTCGCTTTCGAGTTGATGAACGGTAAAATTCTCGTATTTTTCTTTAATGGCATTGAGCATAGCATCATATACAAATATGTCTTTTTGCAAAACACTGCCTGCAACAATTATTTCAAAATGGTCGTTATCAAGATGACATTTTTGTATGACGGTCATGCAAGTGTCAGCCAAACCTTGCCCCGCTCTTTGTAAAATTGCCATTGCGGTAGGATCTCTTGCGTGTGCCAATTTAAAGATGCTTGGAGCGAGTGATGCAATTTTTTCCACAGAATAAGATGTACTGTATATCCATGATAAAAGCTCATCGGTGGTTGGCAGCTGCAAAGTTTCTAATACAGCTTTGCAAATGGCAGATGGGGGATCCTGACCATCGATAGATCGAAAAATATGACGAAGCGCCTCATGACCGATAAAATACCCGCTGCCGTCATCACCAATCCGATGGCCCCAACCGCCTGCCCGCACAATGCCGGCGCCTTCAGTCTTTCCCCAAACAACCGATCCGGTCCCTGAAACCGCAAGAATTCCCGCCCGTTCACCCAGTATTCCGAGCAGCGTTATATAACCATCGTTTTTTAAAATGATATCCTTAACATCAATCCCTAATTTGTGGAAAGATTCTCTTAGAATTTCGGAAATGATCGTATTATCTTTTTGCGTATCCAACCCGGCTATACCGATGACAGCCTTCTCGACATGAATTTTTTTATGCAGCGGCTGGATCAATGCAGAAAGTATACTAATAAAGGTATCCCTTGTTTGCTTGATACCAATATTTTGATAATTGCATGAACCGCCTTTGGCGTATGAAATGATATTTCCATTTAAGTCACAGAGAGCGGCACTGCTGAAGCTTGCTCCTGCATCAATTGCAAGAATTGGAATATTTAACATCATCTTTATAATTCCTTTACATATATTTGGTCATTCAATACAATTGACAGGGTATTCTCCATAGCCCTAAGACCCCTTTCAAAAATAAAATGGTACAAGAGAGGCTTAGTAATGTTTATTAAATAATTTATGATTATATACTTAAGCCCTATTATATTTACGAAAGTTAAATGGCCCGCCACCTTTAAATTCAGGTAACAGGCCACTATTTTTAACCTTTACTTTTATTTACTAACATCTTAACCACCGCAACGGCTACTGTCTCTCCTGTCTGTTTCTTAATCTCCATTTCCGTGCTGACAATTCCCTTTCCATTGTCTTTTTCCTGTATATTGCAAACACTCATTTCCAGATGAAGGGTGTCCCCAATAAATGTCGGGTTAGTAAAGCGTACATGATCCATGCCATAAAAAGCCTCAACGATTCCCGGTTCAAGTAAAATAAGTCCCGTAGCGATAGAAAGGACTGACATCCCATGGGCAATTCGTTGTTTAAATGACGTTTTTGCTGCATATTCCTTATCCGTATGCAAAGGAAACCAATCGCCGCTGAAAGATGAGAAATTAACGAGATCGGCCTCTGTAATCGTTCTGCCTTTAGAAGTCCATGTTTCACCAATTTCATATTGTTCTAAGTATTTCGCAAACATATGTTACCTCCATTTGTACTATAGTTATCTTGGATGAGAATGATCAAGTTGTGTTTTTTCTATCCGCGTGTAAGTATATTTTGAAAGATTCATATCAAGATATCACGGCAAAAACTGACAATAATATTTTATGAGAACCGTTCAATAATTGTTGCATTAGCTGTACCGTGTCCCTCACACATTGTTTGCAGACCGTAGCGCCCGCCGCTTCTTTCAAGTTCATGGATCAACGTCGTCATTAATCTGGCACCGCTTGCGCCAAGCGGATGGCCAATGGCTATTGCACCTCCATTTGGATTTAATTTATTTGGATCGGCACCTGTTTCTGACAGCCAGGCCATAGGTACCGAAGCAAAGGCTTCATTGACTTCAAAAATATCGATGTCCTTAATAGAAAGGCCGGCTTTGTTCAGTGCTTTTTGAGTTGCAGGTATTGGACCGGTAAGCATCATAGTCGGATCTGAACCGACAACCGTACGCGCCAGTACACGAAAACGAGGTTTTAAGCCAAGTGCTTCCGCCTTTTCACGGGACATTAACAAAATAGCCGCTGATCCATCACTAATTTGGCTTGAATTCCCGGCATGGATAGTGCCATCCTCCCGAAATGCCGGTTTAAGGCTCGCTAATTTGTTGAGGTTCGTATCTGATCTAGGACCTTCATCGTTCTTTATCATCGTTTTTGTACCATCGGGGAGAATGGCTTCCACAGGCATAATTTCTCTATCAAACCGCCCTTCCTTTTGAGCGGCAATAGCCTTTTCATGGCTTTGCAACGAGAATTCATCCATTTGATTACGGCTGAAACCCCATTTATCTGCAATACGCTCGGCAGATAAACCTTGATGAATGATTTCATAACGGGATGTTAATTCATCGCTTAAGCCGACACCCTTCCTATTTGATCCTATCGGTACCCGTGACATATTTTCTATTCCGCCGGCTAAAACAACATCCATATCACCGCTCGCTATTGCTTGCGCCGCAAAATGAACCGCCTGCTGACTCGATCCGCATTGACGATCAACTGTGGTTCCTGGTACCTCTACCGGATAATCCGCAATCAGAGCTGCCATTCTTGCAATGTTGAAAGCTTGTTCGCCCACTTGGGACACACAACCGTAAATAACATCATCAATAACTTCAGGAGAAATTTCTGTTCTTCTTATAATTTCTTTTAAAGGTTTGGCTGCTAAATCTTCCGCTCTAACTTCGCTTAAAGCGCCATTTCTTTTTCCAACCGGCGTTCTAACGGCCTCGACAATAACGACTTCTCGCATTATTTTTTACTCCCTTTCCGTTTTCAGGATTTGCACTTTGCATGTTTAGTTGCAAAACTTTTAAAAAACTTGGTCAATATCTGCAACCCTATCATAAATATCTATACTCGCTTCCTTGAATAAAAATGCTGTAAGATTAATAGATTAATTTTATTTTTACTTCTTTATTATTTGATCAAATCCTGCTTACGCTTACCTATGTTTTAATGCCATACTTTCACCTGCCAATTAAATAAGTGAAAAATGACATATGGATATAAATAACAGCAGTGGATGTCTTTCGCCTTTATGGTAATATAAAGACAACACTATCAAGTTTCTTTTCAGCTTTTTGATTTGTTTCAATAAGAATTTTTCTTTTTAATGTTACTTTACAGCTCTCTTTATCTTAGGAGGCATACATAAATGACTACGGTATTTAAAAATAAAAACGGTCAAATAAGGTCGGGGTATTTAATTAGTTTTACCGGTCTTCTCGCCTTGGCTTTTTCTATGGTTTTGAGTATTCCAGCCACCATTATTATGGTTATTAGTCAATATAATCCTTCCAGCCGAACATTAGAAATAGAAAAGATTACTAATGATATGTCATCGTATTATCTGTTAAATATAACGCAAGAAATAGGCATAATTATCGCAGTTATCATCGCTTGGAAATTATTTAATAAGGCAAAGGTTAAAAATATAGGATTCGGTTTCTATAAAGGTGTCAGGCAAATTCTTTTAGGTCTGCTACTCGGCTTTTTATCTATGACACTTATTTTTATTTTTCTTAGAATCCTCGGCGCAGTCGATGTAGCTAATTCTATTATTCACCCCCATATCTCAAAGTACCTGCTTTTGGATATATTACTTTATGTTTTAGTAGGCATTGCAGAAGAACTTTTCTTTAGAGGCTATATTATTGGTACAATGCTGCAGCGCGGTAATAATAAATTATGGTGTATGACTGTATCAGCTATTATTTTCGGTTGTACTCACCTTATCAACCCTAATGTAGCCGCTGTAGGCATTATCAATATCGCATTAGTTGGCGTGCTCTTTACTTATATGTATATTTCAACAGGTAAACTATGGCTATCTATCGGCTTCCATATTACATGGAATTATTTTCAAGGCAGTGTCTTTGGTTTTCATGTAAGCGGTACTGAAACTCACGGCCTGTATATAACAAAAATAAATTCCCATCAATGGTTATTAAACGGAGGTCATTTTGGCCCGGAAGCTGGCCTTTTAACAACGATCGTTGTTATCATTAATCTTTTTGTATTATTTTGGTGGAACCGTAAAAAAACTTTAAATCATTCATTTGAAGTTCAAAAAGAATTGGCAGAGTAATGTTTCATTAACAGTTATCCACAGTTCACGGGGTCTGACCCTGTGAACATTCTGTGAACCAATCATAGGAGACTTTTGTTAATTGGGCAATGGTTTGTTCCGCTTCGATATGAGATGAATTATCCCGGGAAAAGATTGATATAACGAATCTTCCTTTATCATTCGCCATATAAACAATGCCTGCATCATTTACAACGCTGCCAATTGTTCCGGTTTTAGTAGCTGTGATAGCTTCGTCAGGAAGCAGATAGGGGATTCGATGGCCAAATTGCTGACTCTTTAAAATATCAATCATTTGCTCACAGGCTTCAGCTGATATAATTGTTTTATTGGCAATCCGTTCCAATAAGGCATTCATTTCTACAGGTGTTGAGACATTATTAGGGAGACCCATGTCAAATATTTCACTGTTCATTCGTTTAATAGGGGCTTCGACGGCCTCATCCAGCATCTTGTAAGTCTCTTTATTTTTTGGTTTCGGACTTATACCTGCATATAAGCTTAACAATTCCCAAATGGAATGCTCCAAGTGAGTATTTTGCAAGTTCAGCGCTTTTGTAAAATGATTAACCTTATCTTTTCCTACTAATTCTAAAATTTTATCGGTTGCTAAATTATCGCTTACAATAATCATCATCGTCGCTAAATCCTTGACGCTGACTTCTAAACCGCTGTCAAACTTTTGCAACACACCGGAACCTGGCACCGGATCATCTGGTTTAATCTGTAACCGTGCTTCAAGCCTTAAATGACCTTTTTCAACTTCATTAAACAGTGCAGCGAGAATGGCTATTTTACAAGCACTGGCAGTCTGAAATAAATCATGTCCATTAATTTGCGCTTGTTCACCTGTTTCTAAATGCTTGACTGCCACACCAAAAGTTCCTGAAGTTCCAATTAAAGCCTTTTGTAAATTTTCCTGTAATGACATTTTTAAATCTCCTTTCTCTATAAAAATGATAAGATAAATATTACTAATAGATATCAATGAATTCTTAGTCAATTTTACCACAATTCAGTTAATTATCTCGTAATTTATTCACATTATTAACACTATCCACAATTTGAAGGGGTCTGACCCCGGAAAGAGGTTATAAATGTTAAACATATCAAGTATTCATCATGTTGCCGTCATCTGTTCAGATTATGAAAAATCAAAAGCTTTTTATACAGAGAAGCTTGGCTTTGAAATTATTGAGGAGACATATCGAAAAGAAAGAAAATCATATAAATGCGATCTGCGTGTTGGCGAAAGTGATCAGATTGAGCTGTTTTCCTTTAAAAATCCTCCGGAAAGAGTGACAAATCCTGAAGCCTGCGGACTCCGTCATTTAGCATTTAAAGTTAAAGATATTGAACAAAGCGTGCGAGATTTAAAGGAAATGGGGATTCCTGTGGAACCGATTCGTCTTGATCCGCTAACCGGCAAAAAATTTACTTTTTTCCGGGATCCTGATGATTTGCCTTTAGAAATATATGAAAATTAATGTTTAGGAGATTACTCTATGAAAAGAATCGGTTGTTTTCACGCGCACTATTCTAATATTGAATATATCGAAAAAGCGATTGAACCTTACAAATTTGAATTAATTCATTTTGTCGATCCTGGATTAGATTGTATGAAAATGGATTCGGCGTTTACAGAAACATTTATACATAGGAAAATCAAAAGTACCCTGGATTGGATTTCACAATGTCACGTTGATGCTATCCTTGTCACTTGCACACTTTTTACAGCTCATATACCAGATAAACTCTCTTATCCGATTCCAATTATTAAAATTGATGAACCGTTGTTCCAATTTATTTGCGAAAATCAAAATCCCCAATTAATGGTGTTTACTAATCCAAGCACCATTAAAGGCACAATAGATCAGCTTAATAGATATGCAGAAAAGCAAACAAAAACTATTCAAGTTAAGCCTGTTCTATTAGAAAACACATTTGAACTTATTATGAAAGGCAAGAAAGAAGAATATATCAAGCAAGTATCAATTAAACTTGGTGAGCTTATAAAAGAAAATCCGAATAAGGCTGTCTCTGCAGCTCAATTGTCAATGGTTCCAGCGGCAGAAAAAGTTGAGCTGGAGACAAGCACTTATATAGGAAATCAGTTAAAATTTTTATCCGAGTATATAAAAAGTTTCCTAGATAATCTTAAATAAGGTTATCTTAGAAGTAATTTAATGATTATAAAGAAAACTTGCCGATTGGCAAGCCTGAAAGGCGTAGACAGAGGCTTAGTTGCGCTTATACTTGGAACTTAAAATTGGCCCCTACGTCGAATCGACAACTCTGGTGCCAATTTATACTTTCCTAACGTATAAAAAAGGCTTAGAAAAGTTAAGAACTTTTTCTAAGCCTTTTTTCATATTGTTCTTCTTTTTTATCATAAACAATGTGGAGCATATATCCGTAAAATGAAGCCAGCACCTGTTGAAAGAGCATACCTATAATAACAGGTACTGCAACGGGCGGATGAAAATAGGTTAAAGCTATAACAGATCCTGCGCTAATGTTTCTCATACCCCCGCTATAAATCAGTGTGACAATCATTCCCCTGTCCCATCTTAATAATTTACCGATAATCCAGCAAAATAAATAACCGCTGGCAGCTATAATAAACACGATAAATGCGATTAAAATTAACTTTTTATTTATATGAGAAAGATAAGGCGCCGCCACAGAAGCATTTATCATAACGACAATCCCCATGCAAACCTTTGAAAACGGCGCTAAGCGGGTACCAATCGTATCTTTTACTTTTCCGTTTGTTAATTGATTTAAAAGCATGCCTAACACTGAAGGAATAACAATCATAATTAATAAATCTTTCATCATCGGCCATACGTCGATAGCCGCTTTCTCGTGAACAAAGAAAGACAAACTATATGGAACAATTAGAGGCGAAAGCAGTGTATCAATCAAAATAATAGACAAAGCAACAGGAATCTGCCCCCGGTAAATGGATACCCAGATAAAGCTGGTAATGCCTGATGGAATAACCATACCCAATACCAGACCGGTCACCGTTAATGAATCTTTGCTAAAAACAATATGACCAATGCCCAGTGCCCAAAGCGGCATTAAGATATGTAAAATAACTAATGCAACGAGTACAGGAAAGGGATGAGTGATAACCTCTTTTAAATGCTTAAAATTGGAGCTTAGACTCCCTGTAAAGGTCATAAATGCAAAAATCCAAGGAACTAAAAATAGAAAAGACTTAAATTCATGTGTCAACAAAATGCCTAGGACAACACTTATCGGTGTAATAAGCGGCATACATTTTTCGAGTTGTCGATTAAGTTGCTGCAACACGTAAATCCTTCTCTCATGTATTAAGTTTGTATTATTGTTGTACAAATCCTCCCGTAGGTTCGCGGAGAGCTTCCCTCAGCCCTGTTCAACAGGAGTACCCAAAAGTAATCCTAATTTTTTAATTTACTTTCGATTTTATTACTGCTTGCTGCCTGTCAGCAACTTTTTCATTGACAAGTAAAATGATCAAGGCGGCCAAAACCGGCCCGGCAGCTAATGTTATAAAAGCGTATAAGTAATTATGCGTTGCATCTATTACGGCGCCGACAGCAAGCGGTGAAAAAAGTGAACCTAATTGGTAGATAGTATTAACAAGCCCCGTTGCTGTTCCAACCATCCCGGAATCGGCCAGTTCACCGATATAAGTATTCATAATCGGGCTGTAAATATACGCTGCGATCCCCATAAGAGCCGCAATGATGTATAGCATACTAATGTTAGTCGTGGACTCAAACCATATGAGTATAGGACCAAAGAAAATAAGAGTAAAAAATAACATTGTCTTTCGGCGCAATCTTAATAAATCTGATAAGATCCCGATAATTGGTTTGCATATGATCGCCGCAAGACCGAAAACTGACATGATAGCTCCCGCTTCTACCAAGGATATGTGTAAACCTTTATTCATATACGCGTTTGCCCATGTTGCCGTCCCCCACGTTGCCCACATTGCGCAAAACCCTGACAACCCTGTCAGCATCAGGTTTCGGTTTTTCAAAAGTATTGCAACTTCCTTCCAAAATTGCACAGCCGATTTTCTCTGAGCTTGCTGTGTTTCATGTGTCCGTTCTTTTAATAAAAAGAAGGATAAAATCAATCCTGCAATTGGCAATAGTCCCGCCACAACAAATGATGTATGCCAGCTATAAGATTTAGCCACTGAGGGAACAAACATATTAACGACTGTCAGCCCAAAAGAAGATGCTGTCATAAAAAATCCCATTGCGGTTGTCCGCCCTCTTGACGGGAACCAGTCAAAAATAGCCCTTACACATGCTGAAAATACCGCTCCCGAGCCAAGTCCTGCCAGCACTCGCATGATAAAACCTTCAAGATATGTATGAATCATACCCATCCCCATAGTAAAGCAGCCCATAATTAAAAAAGAACCTAATAAGACCTTTCGATAACCAAAACGATCTGTCAATAACCCTCCTGGCAATTGGGTAATCACATAGCCGATATAAAAAGCTGTCATATAACTACCCGCCTCGGCATTCGTAATATCAAGCGACTTTGAAGCTAATGGAATAATTGGCGGCCAAGACAAACGGTCAACAAAAGAAAAAAGAAAAGCCAGCCACACCATTATTAAAACGATAATTGACTTTCTCCCCAACAATTTCATCTCCTATTCTATTTCTATGAAGTTATAAAATTTTAATTGCGCAACAATTATACCATGTTAAAGTAATGAATAAACGCCCCTCAATTCAAAGCTTTATTTAATTCATAGGGAATGGCTGCATATTTCCAGATAATGTTTACCTCTTAATTAACAAACTAAGATTTGCTGATTCTTGGTATTAATTCTTTTGAAACATTATTTCCGTCCAATGAATTTTACAGCCTTATCTGCTAAGCAATCAGTAATCAAAAGAAAAAAAGTAACCTTTTACATTTTGGAAAAAATTACTTTTTGATTTAAAAGACAATGTTATCTTCAGCGGGATCCGAGTATTTTAAGCGGTCCTATACGTCAGTCTTCTGCGCAGTCGCTTTCTTATGTAACCTGTACAACTGATAAGATCTCGTCACGACCACTTTTAAAACGGCGTAGGTCGGGATGGCTAAGAGGAGCCCGACAAAACCGCCAATATTCCCTGCTGCCAGCAAAATAAGAATAATTGTTAACGGATGGACATCTAACTTCCTTCCCATCACTTGAGGGGAAACAAGGTTGCTTTCAATTTGTTGAATGATAACCACCCCAATGACGACATAAACAGCCATCATGGGCTTTTGTATAAAGCCGACAATGACACCTGGAACTGTGCCGATCACCGGTCCAATAAATGGAATAACATTGGTAAACACAGCAACTAACGCCAATATTAGCGGATAGTCCAAGCCGATAATCCGGTACCAAATATAAATACAAATACCATCAAAGCAACTGATTAAAATCTGCCCTTGAATATAGCCGCTGAGCGCCTGGTCCATGTCTTTTAGAATAATGGCCCCTTCTTTTCGGTGTTCGCTCGGAATAAGTTTTAAAACGGCGCGCGGAAGCTTGCTCCCGTCTTTTAACATATAAAACAAAATAAACGGCACAGTAACCATAACTATAATAAAACTTGTAATTGAAGTAATAATGTCAATAATATTTGTACCAATCGATGCTGTAAATTTCGTCAATGTTTTAGAAATATGATTAACGATATTTGTTATAGAAAATGCTGTCCCATCTTGAAAACGCTCTAAAATTTTACTATTTTGCAAAGCATCGAGCTGTTGGCTAAGCTCATTAATTAATTGCGGCGCGCTGTTGACTAATGACATAAACTGTTGCTGTAAGATAGGTCCAATGGTTATAACAAGGACCGCAATTAAGGAAACAAACACTAAATAAATGGATAAAATAGCCGCCACTTTCGGTATTTTAATCTTGCATAACAAATTGACAATCGGTCTTAAAATATAATAAAGAACCCCGGCAATGATAATCGGCGCCGATAAAGTTGTGATTAAAATGCCGATTGGCCTGAACACAAAAGAAATATGCGACCCGAGAAGAACGATAGCAAATATTAAAAGTATCCATATACCTAAACGGAAGTATTTAGATTGTGGCATTGCAGCTCCCCTTACCTCAGCTTAATCCTTATCATTTTTAACCAAAAATTACCTGTCACTTAAATGTGTATTGCTTCTATTATAGCAAAAGTTATTATTTTTCCTACTTCTTCGGTATTAAAAACATAAAAATTTCTATATTAAAGCAGCATATAAGGTTTTATTGCACCCTTATAAACAAAATAATTAAATCAAATTACCAGACTAAGTTTTTTGCTTGAAATCATACATCCATTGTATTATTCTTATCATGTCTAATATAACCGTGTGAGGTGAATCAATGACTCAAAAGCAGAGATTGGAACAAATTAAAAAGTGGTTAAATATTCATCATGAAATGAGTCTTGATGAAATCATGACCCTTTTTCAGGTCTCACGTGATACGGCAAGACGTGATCTTGTCAAACTTGAAGAAGACGGTGAAATTGTCCGGATCAAAGGCGGAGCTATTCTCCCTTCTCATAGCTATCAGGTTGCCCGCTATCGTGAAAGAGAAATATCTAAGTCAAAAGAGAAGATTGCACAAAAGGCTTGCAATTTCATTCATGATCATGATTCCCTCATCCTGGACACGTCAACAACAGTAGAGCTTGCTGCTCGTTATGTGGAGAGCAGCGGACTAAAGGTTGTAACCAATTCCATTGATATCGTAAATATTTTAAGCAGCCGGTCTAATATAACTATCTATATGGCTGGGGGAAAGTTTAATCCGTACCATCGGAATTTTGTCGGACCCTATACCGCTGAAAATATAGGAAAGTATAAAGTAAATAAATTATTCATCGGTGCTTGCGGTATTGGATTTGAAGGATTAACGTCTCCTGATGAAGAAGAGGCCTGTGTAAAAAAAGCGATGATCAAAGCCGCTCGTCAAGTCATTTTACTGACCGATCATACAAAGTTTCACAAAAACTTTTTCCATCATGTATGCGGATTATCAGATATTGACATTATTATAACGGATCAACTGCCGACCGAAGAAATGAATCAGTGTTTTAAAGAACATCATATTGAATTAATTATCTCTGAAGAAGAAACGGAGTGAATATAATGAAAAAAATTAAAGTAGGCTTAATCGGTTACGGATTTTCCGGAGCAACCTTTCATGCTCCATTACTTGAAGTATTAGAAGAATACGAAATTGCAAAAGTCATGTCTTCTAATAAAGAAAAAGTGCAGAACGATTTAGGAGAAGTTGAAGTCGTAGAAAATCTGGAAAAGGTCTTAAGCGATCAAGACATTGAACTCGTCGTCATTACAACACCGAATACTCTCCACTATGAAATGGCCAAACAGAGCTTGTCAGCTAAAAAACATGTTATTGTAGAAAAACCTATGGTCATAGATCCCGGAGAAGCAGAAGAGCTTATTCAATTAGCTAAAGAAAACGACCGTATGTTAAGCGTCTATCAAAATAGAAGATGGGATAATGACTTTTTGACGATCAAACAATTAATTTCGAATGATGTTCTAGGAGAAATCAACACTTATGAAGCCCATTTCGACCGTTTTCGCCCAGAAGTAAGAAATCGTTGGCGGGAAAAAGCGGGTAAAGGGTCCGGTATGCTTTATGACTTGGGTTCCCATCTTATCGACCAAGCTCTGCACTTATTTGGCGAACCAAAATTTGTACTCGCTGATGTATTTGCTCAAAGGAAGAATGCAGAAACAGATGACTACTTCCACATCATTATGGGCTACGAAAACCTAAGAGTCATTCTGCATTCAGGATCAATTGTTAAGGAGCAAGGACCAAGATACAAAGTTCATGGCAGCAAAGGCAGCTTTATTAAATATGGCATTGATGGACAGGAAGCGGCATTAAAAACAGGTAAAAAACCGACTGAAAATGACTGGGGAAAAGATAAACCTAAATGGTACGGCCATTTATTTATTAGCGAAAATGGACAGGATATTGAAAAAACGATTGAAACAGTTCCAGGTTCGTATACTTCCTATTACAAACAAGTTTATGACCATATCCGTAATGGTAAACCGTCTCCAGTAACCGCGGAAGAAGGATTGAAAACGATTGAAACCATTCAAGCGGCTATTAAAAGCAGCGAAGAAAAAAGAGCTGTATATTTTAATGAAAACTAATTAATTGATTATAGGCAATGGATCTCATGTCAGTCATTCGAGAGGGCCGTTGCCTATTTTATGTTCTATAACAAACTTTTTACAGACTTCCAATTTGTTTAAAAAGATAATATTATTAAGCAAGGAGTTAAAGTTCAAATGAACCAACAAAAAATCATTGATAACGCTAAAGAATTTGTCTATCAGCAATTAAAGGATGATCCAAGCGGACACGATTGGTGGCATATTCATCGTGTCTCCCAAAATGCCAAACGTATTGCTACAGCTGAAAAAGCCGATTTGTTTATTTGTGAATTAGCAGCGCTGCTTCATGATATCGCAGATGAAAAACTCAACAAAAACGAGGAATATGGTTTGAAAAAGGTACATCATTGGCTTATCGACAATCATGTGAATGAAGATACGCGCAACCATGTTATAGATATTATTTCGACAATGTCATTTAAAGGCGGCGGCCGTCCTCCAATGAAAACTTTAGAGGGAAAAGTCGTTCAAGATGCCGATCGTTTAGACGCGATTGGGGCAATTGGCATTGCAAGGACATTTGCCTATGCAGGTGCAAAAGAACAGTTGATTTATGACCCTGCGCTGTCTCCAAGAACAAACATGACAAACGAAGAATATCGTTCAGGCAATAGCACAGCAATCAACCATTTTTATGAAAAACTTTTAAAGCTGAAAGATTTAATGAATACCGATTATGGCAGGAAAATGGCTGCTGAAAGACACCGTTTTATGGAAAACTTTTTAAACCAGTTTTTTAAGGAATGGGACGAGGTCTAAGAGGTTATTTTACCTAATATTAAAAGCGCATGCTTGAAGTTATTCTTAATATCTTCAAAATCATGCGCTTTTATATCATTTACAAGCTATTAATTTTTAGGTTTTGATACAGGCTGTTTATCATTGTTCTTTTTGAAATAATCATTAATCATATTTGCTAATGCCTGAACTGTTCTTTTAAGTTCTTGTTCATTATTATCAACACCGCCTATTTCTATCAGAATAGCATGCGGTGACAGATCTTGGTTATAGACACCGTTATTTCCGGCACCTTTCTTACCGAAAACACCCCGTGATAATCCAGGATAATTCTTTACAAGATATTGGTTCAATGTTTTAGCCAATTCAAGATTTTTTTCGTAATTTGGATTTTCTTCCCCTATAACAAAAGTCATCCGGGCGTATTTTTTATTATTAATCGTTGCTGTTGTTAAATTCCCTCTTGAGGAATCTCTATGAACATCAATAAATATTTTATAGTCTTTTCCGCTCTTAACCGCTTGTTGCAAAATTGGTCTAGATGCTTGATAAGCTTGCGGGTATCCCCATCCTTTTTCTTTTAATACATTTCCCATATTCGTTGTATTAATAACTGTTTTAATTCCTTTTTTCTTAAGATCGTCTTGAAGCCATCCATCGACGTTATGAACATTTGTATTCGGGCTAGTAGCCTTATCCGCATTTGGATCACCTGTCAAACCAAGTAACGGTAAATAGGATTCCCAACTATGCGTTGAATAAATAAAAACTTGTCCATTTTTCTCCTTTGGCTGATCAGAATTTGTATTCGATCCCTTACCGCTGTTCTTCGTAATATAATCCGGCGGCGGCGGTGATTCTTGCGGTACATTTGAGAAGTTTGTCCCTTCGCCAGCAACAAATATATTAGTATCATAAATTGAAAACCCTGGAAGCTCATTTCCTAATAGACTTCTTGGATCATTTAATTCAATATGAGTAAGTCTTTCAAATGACAGCTTTGATAAGTTGATAGGTTCATAATTCTTGGGCAGAACTGTTTTTATATAAGGACTTTCCTGGCTCATCCAATCCAAAAATACTTCTGACTTAATTGGCGATAAAGCTTGCTTAACCTGCGGAAATGATAAATAAACTTGCGCATGTTCAGTTGTTAAAAGGGAGATTAAAATAAATATAATCAAAATCCGAATCGGAAGATACATCAAAAACCTTTTCAAATTAAACTTATTTTTTGATAGTTTATTTATCATAACATCATCCTCATAGCCTTTTATATTATCTATATAAAAAAAACTATGAAATATGAATGGAAATCTTTTTCTGCTAAACTTTCATTTTAAAAAGGGATATATATTAAAAATGGCCTCCAATTAAAACAAGCCATTGACAATACTCGTCAATGGCCTCAATTTAATTCAAAATAAAAAGAGATGAATTTTAGAAATCCATCTCTCTTAAATAAATATGCCTGGCAGCGTCCTACTCTCACAGGGGGAAGCCCCCAATTACCATCGGCGCTGAAGAGCTTAACGACCGTGTTCGGGATGGGAACGGGTGTGACCTCTTCGCCATTGCCGCCAGACTATTGGTTTGTTATTTATGACAAACTTTTACTTAATTGAAGATTGAACCTTCAAAACCAGTAGCGAATATAAGACATGTTGTATTTTGGTTAAGTCCTCGACCGATTAGTATCTGTCAGCTTCACGTGTCACCACGCTTCCACCTCAGACCTATCAACCTCATCATCTA